>JAQCEL010000142.1 GCA_027618655.1 Pseudomonadota bacterium
CTTTTTGATGGCCGATCGCAACTGCTCGTCTATCATTTCATGTTCGGAGCGGATTGGGAGCAAGGCTGCAAGGCTGTAAAAGCTGCTCGCTAATCGCCGATAGCTACAACGGCGCGGTCACACATTTAGCGCATCGCGATGTCACCATGGTGACGTCGTCGATTGCGCCACTGGCGAAACTCGAAGCGTTCAAGCAGCGCATGGGCTGGGGATTTAAATGGGTCTCATCGCACGGCTCCGAATTTAATCGCGACTATAACGTGTCGTTCACGGAGCAAGAACGAGCCGACGGATCCGGTTTTTACAACTTTCGAAAATCGAGCTTCCCGATCGAAGAAGCGCCAGGTATCAGCGCGTTCATTAAGGATAACGACGGACAGATTTATCACACCTATTCGTCCTACGGACGCGGCCTCGATATGTTTATCACCACCTATCGCTTGCTAGATATTATGCCTAAGGGTCGCGACGAAGCTGAACTACCCTACTCCATGGAATGGATCCGGCACCACGATCGCTACGACGATCCACAAGCCTCCGACACGTTTCACTAACCGATCGAGAAAATGGGCGAGACGCGATGTCTGATCGCGCTTTGCCCCGACGCGTAGCAGAAACGCTGCCTCCCCGCGCGGGTCCCAGGCGACGCTCCATCGCTTAGCTCGCCGGCGCATTGCTTAAACATAGAACACACCGAAAGGCTGCGCGTATGTGCACCACACCTGATTCACGCAATTATTGTGTGCAACTAACGCAGGTTTCTTGGTCAGCTCACGCGCGACCTGGGACTGAGGATTAAGGTAAAGTATTGGTCTCACTCTCAATCCCAAGAGACCCTTATGAATTTCGATCTACCGAGCGAATTAACAGAATATTTAGCGGAACTCGACGATTTCATTGAACGTGAAATCAAGCCTCTCGAAGAGCAGGATGACAACATTCGATTTTTCGATCATCGACGCGAAGACGCCCGCACTGATTGGGATCGTGGCGGTTTGCCGAGCGAAGAGTGGGAAGCGTTGCTAGCCGAAGCCGTGCGTCGCGCGGATCGCGCCGGACATTACCGTTATCCCGCACCTAAAGAATACGGCGGGAAGAATGGCACGAATTTGGGCATGGCGGTTATTCGTGAACACTTCGCCGCGCGCGGCCTTGGTCTGCACAACGACCTGCAGAACGAGCATTCCATCGTTGGCAATAACATCAGTTTGCTGTTGATGCTCCATTACGGTAGCGACGCGCAGAAAGCTGAGTGGGTGGACAGTCTCGCGAACGGCACGCAAAGTTTTGCTTTCGGGATCACCGAACCGGAACATGGATCGGACGCCACACATATGGAAACCAGCGCTGTTCGCGATGGTGACGAATGGGTGATTAATGGCCAGAAAACCTGGAACACCGGGATCCATAAAGCGACCCACGATTTGATCTTTGCACGCACTAGCGGCAATGCTGGCGATGGCGCAGGCATCACCGCATTTCTTGTGCCCTCTAAGTCGGATGGCTTTAAAGTGGAAGAAATGCTTTGGACATTTAATATGCCGACCGACCACGGTCGCGTATCGCTCACCGATGTCCGGGTAACAGCCGACACCATTCTTGGACAGGAAGGTCGTGGTCTGCAGGTCGTTCAACATTTTTTTAATGAAAACCGAATTCGACAAGCCGCCGCTAGTTTGGGCGCCGCACAGTTTTGTATCAATGAATCAGTGGAATATGCGAAACATCGCTCCCCGTTTGGCAAATCCTTGGCGACGAACCAAGCGATCCAGTTTCCACTGGTCGAGCTGCAAACTCAGTGCGAGATGATCCGCGCGTTGATCCACAAAACGGCGTGGCAAATGGACACCCTTGGCGCGTTTGCTGTCTCTGACAAAGTGTCGATGTGTAATTACTGGTCGAATAGATTGTGCTGCGAAGCCGCCGATCGGGCGATGCAGGTTCATGGCGGACTAGGCTATTCACGGCATAAGCCGTTCGAGCATATCTATCGTCATCATCGTCGTTATCGCATTACGGAAGGTGCGGAAGAAATTCAAATGCGCCGCATTGCGGGCTATATGTTTGGGTTTATGAAGCAGCAAGCACCGAAGGGGGTTGTCGAGAATTGAAGCCTACACTCGATGCGGATGATCACGAATCAAGCATGCACTTCCACGACAGTTTGCGAAAGGTGCTCGCTTCAAGCCTGGATAACTACGACCGATTGATTGCTTGTGAACGATTATCTGGCGGTGCGAATCAGGAAACTTATCGGATCATATTTTCTGATCGCGAGGGGCGGGAGAATAAACTTGCGCTGCGCCGCGCCGCCGGCGGATCGCAAGCGAGTCAGGAAGCGATTAATGTCGGTCTAGCGACTGAAGCGCGCCTATTCCAAATTGCACGCGATGCGAACGTCCCCTCTCCCGAAGTTCTGCGGGTTCTCAATCCCGAAGACGGGCTCGGCGATGGGTTCATCATGGAATGGCTCGATGGTGAGACCTTAGGCAGCCGCATTGTCAAAGCACCCGAACTCGACGATATTCGACCACGACTCGCCGGGCAATGTGGCCGCATCCTCGCGCGTATTCACGCGATCGATATCTCGACGAATAAGCTCACCGAGATGCTGAATACCGTGTCCCCGGCTGAAAACGTAGAGGATACTTGGGCGCGCTACCGCGAGCTCGACACGCCTCAGCCAATGATCGACTACACCGCTCGCTGGCTACTCGATCACTTACCAAACAATCCGCGAATGTGTCTAGTGCATAACGATTTTCGCAACGGCAATCTAATGATAGATGCGAGCGGGATCATCGGCGTGCTTGATTGGGAGATCGCGCATCTTGGCGACCCGATGAGGGATCTTGGCTGGTTGTGCACGAATTCATGGCGCTTCGGTCGTAGCGATCTGCCCGTTGGGGGATTTGGAGACTATGCAGAATTAATTAACGCTTACGAACGGGAGTCGGAAATCAAAGTCGACCGAGAGCATTTACGTTTTTGGGAAGTTTTTGGCTCGTTTTGGTGGGCTGTCGGCTGCCTGCGCATGGCGCAACAATATCGCGACGGTCCTGACCGCACGGTTGAGCGGCCAGCTATCGGTCGCCGTTCGTCCGAATGCCAGGTCGACTGCGTTAACTTGCTCATGCCCGGGCCCGTGGACATTGTAGTTAGCGCTGATTCGGTGAATGACGAGAATCTGCCTAGAACCGAAGAGCTGATCGACAGCGTCGCGGCGTTTCTTATTAATGATGTCGCGGCTGCAACTGACGGCCGGATCAAATTTCTTAGCCGGGTGGCGAGTAATTCTCTGCAGATCGTTAAGCGGGAATTAACGTGCGAAGGCACGCTGCAAGTCAGCGAACACCATGGTTTGCAAGTGCTATTTCAGTGCGAGGACTCGCTCGGCGCACTGCGCTGGCGCCTCGTCAACGCGTTGCGCGATGGCCAGCTTGAGCTAGACAACGAGGTGCTTACGAGCCATCTTCGCCATGTCACTGTCAATCGTCTTGCTGTGGACCAGCCAAAATACTCGGGCTTTAAAACGGCCATAGAACACCTTACCTAATCAATCGAACGACAACGTTAGCAGCTCGCCTGTTTGTTCGTTCTGACACAAAACGTTGGTACGTGTCTTGCAGCGTCAATATGACGAAACAGTTGCGTTATCGGATCTGCGACTCGACAATGCAATTGCCCAAGCGCTTAAGTCGTAAGACACGCAGCGACAACTTTGATAACAGAGCAGACAAAATGGCCTATACCGCAGATTTCGAACAATTCAGGTTCCCCGAAAAAGATGGTGGGACATTTGCTGGCAAAAGGGTGCTCATTACCGGATCTGGCAAGGATGGCGGTATCGGCCAAGCACTTGCGTTAGCTGCCGCAGCTAACGGTGCTGAAGTCGTTGGGGTCCATTTTCATAGTAGCTTCCGTGATGGCTTCGATCTGGTCGAGGCAATTCGCGCACAAGGTGTCAAAGCGTTTGCGCTACAAGCTGACGTCACCAATACGCGCGACTTGTGGGCGTCGCGTAGCTATGTGATTGAACAAATGGGTGGTCGAGGGCCGGATATCGTCGTGTGCAATTCCGGCCTCACTGAACACGGTTATCGCTTCGGTCGTGCGTTACCGGAGATTGAAGATGAGAGCCGCAGCGAACGACGTGCGCGCGTTCGTCAAGATTTTATCGAGAACTTGAACGAATCGAGTCTCGTGCTAAACACGAAGATCGACGGTTTTGTGGCCATGACGCACCTGTGGGCCGGCGAAGCCGTCTATCGCAAACAACCGGTTCAATTTATTTATATCTCATCAATGCAAGCGCTCGAACCGGGCGCTTCGGTACCAGGCTACGCAGTGGCGAACTGGGCGGTATTACGCTTGCCGGAGGTACTGAAGGTCAACCTTGGGCGCTCTGCGGACATGGTCGATTCGTACTGCGTGATGCTCCCGTTTGTGCGCACTGGCATGACCGAAGAATACGCCGACAATGAGAAGGTTTTCGGCCGCTGGCAACCGAGAATGCTCGAACCATTCGAGGCCGCGCACGGGGTGACCCAACTTCTAGGACGCGATGCCGATAAGCTCGATCTTGGCAATTACAAGCTAGGCGTTGCTGGCACAGCAGATGCAATCGAACTCAAGTGGACAAAAATCGAGCTAGAATTAAAAGAATCGGAACTCGATTAAAATTTTCGCACAACACAGGTACGAGATCTTAATAGGGGAAAGCGAATGCGATTAAAAAAAGCGCGTCTTGAGCCGCAGGAAGCAGATAGTTGGAGCGCGGAAGTTCAGGAACTTATGCGACCTTTCGTAGAAGCAGGATCAGAGTACAACATTTTTAAAACGCTCACTCATCATCCTGATTTAATGCGCCGCTGGATGGTGTTTGCGAATCACGTATTGTTCAAATCCACCCTGCCGCTACGCGAGCGAGAACTCGTTATCTTACGCATCGGTTATCTGTGCCAGGCCGGCTACGAATGGGGTCAACATGCGCAGGTCGCACGTAAAGCCGGCATGAGTGATGCGGAAATTTTAACCACTAAAACAGGACCCGAAACCCCTGGGATTTCCGAACTCGATAAACTGCTGATGCAAGCGACCGACGAACTCCATGCCGACAGTCATATTAGTGACGCAACCTGGGCAGCGTTAGAAGCACAGAATTTAGATAAGAAACAGTTGATGGATCTCGTTTTTACGGTCGGCCAGTACACACTCGTGTCGATGGCCCTCAATACCTTAGGCGTGCAACCAGACGACGGCCTACCTGATTGGGATCTGAAGCCACAATATAAATCCTAATCGACCGACCAATCACCAGATTGAACAATCGCTAGCTATTGCGAGCCAGGCTGCGACCTAATTCTAGAACGTGGCAGCGCTTGTGTGGCGAGATCCGCAAGCGCGTAACTGAACCGTAATCAGGTTCGAAACAGACCAAGCGATCATCTGCCATGGCGCGCGAGACGAGCGCATTGATCAACATAAAGTGCGTGAAAATCACGCTTTCGCGCGGCGTTGCTAACAGCGCGATCCAAGCCGCTTCACGCCAGCGACCGATCTCATCAGACACTTTCGACCAGCGAAGATCTGCCACCTCTGCTAGCCACGCTCTGCGGATCGCGAGATCAGGTGCGAGCGGAACCTCTGTAAATCGTTCGTCGATCGCGATCGGACGGCGAGACAGCTTACTTAAGGGTGATGCGGTTTCCACCGCGCGAATTAATGGGCTCGAAAGAACAGTGGGTTCGACCAGATACGCCAACTGCTCCGCGACCGACTGTGCTTGTCGCTGACCCGTATCGCTTAAGCCCGAGTTTCCGGCTTGCGACCACGGGACGATCGCTTCGCCGTGGCGCACCAAATAAATATCAATGCCTTCGGACATGACTCAGTCGATGTTTGCACCAAGCAATTAGCTTACGCTCGGCGTGAAAATTTCACGTCCAAGTGTTTCGGTAACATCGTAAACGACAATTTTTCTTCAATTTTAATATCAGGGTTAGTCAATCTTAAATCAAAATTTCTGCACAACATTGCTAATACAATCTTAATTTCTGCGAGCGCCAAGTTCCGCCCTGGGCAAAACCGCGGCCCCGTACCGAACGGTAAAAACGCCTGCGTGTTATGCGGGCACTGGTTAGGGCTCTGGGTCTTCAGCCAGCGCTCGGGATTAAATCGAGCCGGTTCGCCAAAATTTGATTTATCGATGGCCGGGTGGCGAGTTAACGCTAACACGGGGGTATTAGCTGGAACCCAGTATCCGAGCAGCTCCACCGCTTCGTTCGTCTCTAATCCGTTTAACGGCGCGATTGATTTCAAGCGCATCGTCTCATTCGCAAACGCTTCGATGAACGGTAATTTCGACAGCTGTTGATAATCCGTGGGCGAGACTTCCGGCGCAATTAGTGCATCGACTTCGGCGCGCGCGCGCGCGAAATACTCTGGATACTGAATTAAATAATGCGCCGCCCACGCGATTGTGTTTGCAGTCGTGTCTTCGCCCGCTAAGAGCAACGTCAATACGTTTGCGTAAATATCGTCGTTGGTGAACTCTGCCCCATCTTCCGTTGCTTGAGCCGCGATAACCGATTCGAGAAAATTAGTCGGCGCCGCGTGTATCTCTGGATTATCCGCCATGCGCTGGCGGCAATCCGCGATAAACCCATTAATCGTTTCCCTAATATTGATCAAAGCTTTGTCAAGTTCGCGATCTCTCTTGAAACGAAAATAACGCCAATAAGGGAAAGGCGCGTTAATACGTCGCGCCAGCACAGGGAATACTTTATCGAGTTGTTGCTGGATAATCGGCCCGTCCGTTTCCAAGGTATTCACATTTACCCCAAACGCTAATTGCGTGGTGACATCGACGGTGTAGCGCATGACGTCACGGCATAGATCCACAGACTCGCCAGTCTCTGCATATTGGAGCCAATGTTTTCGTAATGTCTCTGTGGTTGCCAACAACTTAGGCGTGAATTGATGTAAATGTGCACTATTTAGCGCTAGGGCAACTTGTTTCCGTTGTCGCTTCCAGTCATCCCCTTCGGAGGAGAAAACGCCGTTGAATCCCATTTCATCTATGATTGTTTCTAGCGATCGGCGGCGGCGAAACGTCGTAGGTCGATCGCGCAGCATTTGATTGATCGTTTCCGCATCTGAAATGCAAACGATTTCCCGCGGACCCATTTTTATCTTGTAAATGGGCCCATATTCGTTGCTCCACTGTTCCAGCTGCAAATGGAATTTCTCGATATCAACTTGCAACAGATTGCCAATAATTGGCAGGCCTTGAGGGCCTTTCATCTCTGAAACGCTTTTTAAGTTTGATACGACTGCAGACATACGTTGTCCCGCTCCAATTTTCTTAGGGAATTATAGCTGGTCTAGGCGAGCCAGACTCGCTGATGCTATCACCGACGATGCGGGGCTCCTAGAATAAGCTCAAGCTCACCGATAAGGATTTGGACAATGATTCAGCCGTTTAATGCCGTTGGCCTCGTACCCACCGTATGGGGAATATCGAAGCGCGACGACATCATGCGCAATATCGAACATCAAAGCCACATCGTAAAAGCGGCGTGCTGGCTCGCAGGCCTGGATTTGCCCGTGCGACTTATCGCGTTCCCTGAAGGCGCACTGCAGGCTTTCAACGACGAGGTTATGGATCTCGATCATGTTGCTTACGCGCGCGAATGCGCGATTGATATTCCCGGTCCTGAGACTGACGCCTTGGGCGCCATTGCGAAAGAATATGATGTTTTTATTATGGGACAAGCGAAAGCTCGTCACCCGGAAATAAAAGATCGGTTTTTTAACGTCGGCTTCATTATCAATCCCGAAGGCGATGTAATCCTCCAGCATTACAAGGTCGCACCGCTGTATCCCGTGGAACACTCGATGTGCCCGCACGATATTTATGATTGGTGGATCGAGCGCTACGGACGCAACCTCGATGCATTCTGGCCAGTTGTGGATACGGAAATCGGGCGCATGGGGATCATGATGGCGAACGAAGGATCCTACCCGGAACACGCGCGAGGACTTGCAATGAACGGCGCGGAAATAGTCTACCGCGCATCGATCCCGCACCCGGCTGCATCGAATGATTACTATGAAATTCAAAGCCGCGCACGTGCGCTAGACAATAATATGTACATCGTTGCGCCGAACTTAGGGACGTACTATCTAACCCAAGACTCAGAAGTGCCGATCGACACCTTCGGCGGCCACTCCTACATCATCGACTACCGCGGACAGATAGTTGGGCGACAAGAATACGGTGGAGTATCAACCAGCGTTTGTGGGCCGATTAATATCGAAGCCCTTCGCCACCATCGCACGAGTTCGAAATGGACGAACTGGATGAAAGATCTGCGTACGGAAATGATCCAGATCATTTACGAGCAACCGATCTATCCGAAAAATCTATACGCTGATCGAGCACCGATGAAACACGCGGAATATGAAGAACAAGTTATCAAGAAACAGATTGAGCTAATGGTCGAGCGCGATATATGGAAAAGACCGAGCGACAGCTAAGCTCAGCCGGTTACAAGAGAAAGCGTGTGATTTAAGCGACGCATTAAGCGCGAATGCCCGCGAATGGCTGAACGAGGTGCTTAGAGCTGACCGGATCGAAGTACGATCATTTTGTCGATCTGCATATCTTCGATGCTGTGAGGGATGCCGCCGACACCGAGTCCGGATTCGCGCAAACCAGCAAATGGCATCACGTCATCGCGGAACGCAGTGTGGTCATTCACCATCACGGCAGACGCAGCGAGGTTATGACTGATCCGCATCGCACTATCGAGTGATCGAGTAAACACGGACGCTTGGAATGCAACCGCTAAGCTGTTCGCGATAGCCACTGCCGCGTCCTCATCGTCGTAATCGTAAACACACACGACCGGGCCGAAAATTTCTTGCTTCGACACGACGGCGTCTGGGGCGGGATTGAGTAAAATTGTTGGTGCGTAAACTCTGTCAGATATCGCGTTGCCGCCTTGTATGCAGATTGCACCGCCTTCGATAGCGTCGCTAACCCAATTGTGCACACGCTCAACTTCTTTAGGGCGAATTAGCGGCCCCACTTGCGTCTCGATATTCGTCGGGTCGCCGACAATTAATTTCGCCACTGCTGATCGGAATTTCTCGACAAACGCGCCGCTTAATGCCCTCGGCACGAACACTCTTTGCACGGACACACACACTTGCCCCGCATGATAGTAACCACCCTTAGTCAGGGCTGTTACTGTCAGATCCAAATCCGCGTCATCGCAAATGATAACCGGCGCCGCGCCACCGTGTTCGAGGGCACAGCGAACACCAGGGGCGAGCTTACTCTTGAGCGCCCAACCAACGCGTGCGCTACCGATGAAACTAAAAAAGCTTATTCTTGGATCCGTGACGAGCGCTTCCGAAACAGCGCTATTTTCGGGGATCAGTGTTTGGCACCAGGCGGGTGGCAGCCCGGCGGCGTGCAGTAATTCCACGAAGCGCACGCAGCTTAGCGGCGTGACCGATGCGGGTTTAACAATAACCGGACATCCGGCCGCCACGGCCGGTGCGACTTGGTGGACGATTAGATTTAATGGGTGATTAAATGCGCTAACTGATGCGACGACCCCGATCGGTTCTTTGCTGGTCATCGCGATGCGGCCAGCAGTAAATCGATTCGTGCCCAAGGGAATACGCTCACCGGCGTGAACCTTAATGTGGTCCACGCACAAGCCGACCCCCTCGATTGCGCGCTCGACTTCGACTATTGCATCGACTAGCGGTTTGCCGCCTTCGGTCGCGATAAGCATCGCCAATTCATCTTGCGACTCGCGCATTAAAACCTAGGTACGCAGGAGAATCTCAATCCGTTCGTGTAAGGGCAACCAACCACGACGGCGCTGAAACAGATCGCTGGCTTCGGCAAGCGCGTTGTTCAGCTTCGACGAACTATCTGTCGCAAGCTCGCCCACGACGTCGCCGTTGAAAGGGTTGGTCACTACTAGTGGTTCAGATGCCATAACGTAGTCCTTCGAGGTCTGATTTCAGATGAATAAAATAGCAATGGATCAATTGACGGATCCTGGTTCACGACGACTTAGGTCTTAAGTTCTGCCGCCAATTAAAACGTCACGACACTACGAATAGATTTGCCCGCATGCATCAGATCAAACGCGTCATTGATCTTATCGAGCGGCATCGTGTGCGTGATCATCGGGTCTATCTCGATCTTTCCATCCATATACCAGTCGACGATGCGCGGCACTTCGGTACGGCCACGCACGCCGCCGAATGCAGATCCGCGCCACACGCGTCCAGTCACTAATTGAAAAGGCCGGGTCGATATCTCCTGACCCGCACCTGCGACACCGATAATGATGCTCTCACCCCAGCCTTTATGCGCGCATTCCAGCGCTTGACGCATCGTCGTCGGGTTACCAATGCATTCGAACGAGTAATCTGCGCCACCCTTCGTGAGATCGACTAAATACGGAACGAGATCGCCTTCGACTTCTTTGGGATTAACAAAATGCGTCATACCGAAGCGCTCGGCGATTTCTCTTCGCGAATCATTCAAGTCCACGCCGACGATCATCTCAGCACCAACCAACCGTAAACCTTGGAGCACGTTGAGACCGATGCCGCCCAGTCCGAAAACAACACATCTCGAACCGACTTCGACTTTCGCCGTATTGATTACCGCGCCGATGCCCGTCGAGACGCCACAGCCGATGTAGCAAACCTTATCGAAAGGGGCATCTGGCCGGATCTTCGCTAACGCAATCTCCGGAACGACCGTGTGATTTGCGAACGTTGAGGTCCCCATGTAGTGGAACAAACGATCCTTGCCGATGCTAAATCGACTCGTCCCGTCAGGCATGACGCCTTGACCTTGAGTCACTCGAATAGCCTGGCAAAGGTTGGTTTTACCGCTCGTGCAATACTCACATTGGCGACACTCCGGCGTATACAGCGGGATCACATGGTCGCCTACCTTCAAGCTGGTCACCCCTTTACCGACATCAACCACGACACCGGCACCTTCGTGACCGAGGATCGCAGGGAATACACCTTCGGGGTCATCGCCGGACAAAGTAAACGCATCCGTATGACAGATCCCGGTAGCACGGATCTCGACCAGCACTTCGCCGGCCTTTGGTCCATCCAGCGTCACAGTCTCAATTGTCAAAGGGGCTCCAGCCCTGTGGGCCACCGCAGCACGCGTTTGCATCGTTTAATTCTCCTAATTTGCTCGTGAACATCTACCAGTTATGGTGATCGAAAGACTGCCAACGTTAGCATGAACTGCGCTACGCGATCATCCGCACCCAATTCTAGCCGCAGGGCAAGATCACACATTCAGTTATAAGAACAAGTCTATCGATCACGAATTGATCTAAAAGCACGG
>JAQCEL010000143.1 GCA_027618655.1 Pseudomonadota bacterium
TACAAGACAATCCCGTCGAAGTTTTGACCGAAAGTTCGCGACCCTCTTGGTATCGTGTTCAAGTAACTGGCTAGGGCATTCAGCGATTGGTGAAGTCTGTAATTCGTGGGTGCTTGACCGTAACTTGGTGCGCTCGGGTACTGAGGCTGACCGTAGCCAGGGACTTGCGGTAGGTATGGATTTGGCGCTTGCGGTGGCAGGGGCGGCGCGATGCCGCCGTAGTTTGGGGTTGCGGCATTCGATCGTACGAAGCGTAAGCTACACGCCTGGATCGTATTCGTATCGACGATATACAGCGAGCCGGGCGCATAACTGACGGCGTAACTTTGCCGAGTCGCAGGCTGATTCTGGTTCGCGAGACCTTGCAAGACACCAAGTAGGATGTCCTGGCCGATGGAACCTGATTGGTTCGATACCCCTGGATTAGGGTCATATACCGCGCCGCAACTTAATCTTCCAGTGTTGCCATAAACCGATCCATTAAACGCCAACACACCAGAGTTCAAACAGGGGTCGCCGGTGACTTTTACAGCTGAGAGCTGTTGCCCTTGTTGATCGATTTGCACCACAAGTGGGTAACTTTGGCCATTTGGACACTGGTATTGACTCGTCCAGACACCGCTCAGTAATCCATTACCAATCGACAATGCGACTTCTGTAACGCCGTAAAGCACTAAAAAAACTACGAGTAGTAATGATCGAGATATCTTCATCGTCGAGTTCTCTTTCCGATTGCTAGGCTGCCAAAACGAATGTGCTCAATTGGACGGGCAGTTCGCATCCGGGATGCGAGCGCTAGGGGCGCACTATTTCAGGACTTTATACACTGCCAACGAAAAATCCGGTAGCCGACTTTGCGCTGCATTGTTTGTCGTCGATTAAGCATGCATTCGAAAATGACTGCACGGAGCGCCTTATTCGATACTCGTTATCAGGTTATTCGATCACTTGGCGCTAGCCAATCTGGTCAAACGATTCTAATTTCGGCGATGCCATTTCTTCGAAAAATCGCGATGGGGTCCAGGGCCAGCTCGCTGGGACGCCGTGCTTGTCGAGGTACCAACTCTTACATCCCGTTGCCCAAATCGATTTCTTTGCCGCCGCTGCGCGGGTCGCTTCGAAACTAGCGGTCGCTTTGGCATTGGCACTGATTTCGCGGCATTCGCCCGCGCGAATTTGTCCGATCAGTTGCAACACATAAGAGACTTGGGATTCGGCGATTTGGATCAGGGAAAAATCGCCTACCGGACCATTCGGTCCGTTAAGCATGAAGAAATTAGGGAAGTCCGGGATCGAAATCGATAGATAGGCGACCGGGTGATCCGACCATACATCGTCGAGACTGATCCCGCCGCGACCGAGAACCGTTGTGGGTCGAATGAAGCTGTCGGCGTGAAAGCCGGTAGCCATGACCAGCACATCGAGTTCATGTAACACGCCATCGTTCGTGCGAGTACCTTCTCCCTCGATATGCTTGATCCCGGAGGTGATCAGTTCAGTGTTAGGTCGCTGAATGGCGGTGTAAAAATCCGGTGAGAAAATTAATCGCTTGCACGCCGCCCGATAGTTCGGTCGTAGCTGTTCGCGTAACACGGGATCCGCTACGTTAGTTTCAAGATTCGCTAGGCAAGCATTTTCGATCTCCTTCATTTCTTGAGAATCAGCATCGATAACGGCATTCGCGAAATGTTGGAAATCTTTATCGAGTTGCGCGCGCAACGAATCGAGTGCTTGCGCGTCGGCCCGAAAGATGGCCTTGTCTGCCTCACTATATAGTTCGTTCGGGCCGGGCATAATCCATTGGGCGGTGCGTTGAAACAAATCGAAATGCGCTACTTTTCCGGCCAGCGCCGAGGTGATTTGAATGGCTGTGGAACCAGTCCCGACGACGCCAATTCGTTTGTCGTTGAGTTCGACACTATGGTCCCAGGATGCGCTATGGAAACAGGCGCCTTTGAAAGTATCCATGTCAGGAATGTTGACGATTTTCGGATGATGCAAAACGCCAGTTGCAGCAATCACGACCTCAGCTTCATCTTCACGCCCGGTTGACGTTCGAATTTTCCATTTGCCGTTTTCGAAAGCACAATGGGGGACCCCTTCATTAAAGCGGATCTTGTCAAGCACATTGTATTTCTTCGCGACCCTTTCGAAATAATTGTAGATTTCCGGACCAGGGGCAAACCTGTGACTCCAGTTCGGGTTCGGCTCAAATGAATAAGTGTATAAATGGGCAGGCACATCGCAGGCGAGGCCCGGATAGGTGTTTTCGCGCCATGTTCCGCCCACTCGATCGGCTTTTTCATAAATGACGAAATCTTCGTAGCCATACTCGCGAAGTCTGATCGCGGTGAGGATGCCAGCCATCCCCGCGCCAATTATGACCACTCGAACGTCGTTCAATTTGTGCTCCGATTTAGACATTGTTGGGTTCCTCAATAATTTATTTTGCGCAACGATTAGCGCCAAACTGGGTCGTTGTGACCTTATAACTTCCAAATACCGTCGGTACCTGATCTAAATCATGTTTGTCGTATTTCGTTAGTGACTAAATGTTGGAGTGTCAGTGGCAAGTCGGACGGAAGCGGTAATTTGTATCTGAGCTTGCCCTGCTTAGCGGACGAATGTATTCGAAGGCAGTCCGCTGACGGCCGTTTTCATGGTCTCGAGAAGTAAAGCGACGAGCGCGCGATGCCCAACTTCCGTGAGCGTGTAGTCGTGACGGTAATACACCGGACTTGAACGTTGCTCGGCCAAAGCGCGCAACGTCGCGGCGCTCATGATGCATTGCCATTGATTCGCGTGGCAAAACTCTTTCACGATCTCAGTCTCTGGCGCGTCGTAGGTTTGTCTACTGAATCTATATCCACGGCGACCTTCGGGCCACTCGTCCGGGGCAACTTGATGGGGCAGAGGAATGTGTAGAAGAAGGAATTTCATATTCTGTTTTTTGGCAAACTCGGCGATCGCCTTTACGTGTTGCAGGCTATTTCGATGGAGTTGCGCCACGTTGTTGTCGAGTCCTCGAGCGGCGGCGAATAAATCAGTATTGGGATCTCCCGGAATGAGCGACTCGCGAGCGACTTTCGCCGCGACGTAACGTTCCGCGATTTTGTACAACGTGGAGATTTCGAGCGGAGACTTCCGGCTGCGGTCAATCGGCGCCAAATTCGGATCGCTGCGCTTTAAACCGACAGCAATGCCGTTTTCGTCGACCGCAGCGGCCGCAAGAAACCGATAATCGGCAACCGGCATCAAGCTGGTATAGACGAATAAAATCATATCCGGCTTAAACGATTCGTAAACGCGCTGGCTGAGCAGATAGCTTTGTGCAGCACCAAACCCGGTCATCCCAGCGTTCAATAATCGGGTATACGGGTGAATGCCGTCGATGGAGCGCAATTCACGCTGGACTTCGCGAATAAATGTGGCATCGCCCATCATGCCCCAGCCCTCGACAAAGGCATCGCCAAGGACTAACACGCGAGGCGATCTTTTTATAGCCGAAATCATGCCTGAATCGCGCAGACCAATTTCATTGATCTGATAGTTCACGCTGAACTCGCCGTTTTCGGAGCTAAAAAATCTAGTAGCATTCGGCCGAAAATGATAACCCAGCGTCGGATCCGCTTTGACTAAGTCTGCTGGAACGTTGACCGCCTTAGGCTGAACAGGTACTGGCACTTCCATAGGGTGCGCTTGTAGCCATAAATCGATAACCATCAAGCCGACGCACAGTACGCTCATCAATCCAAGTGTGTGTTTGAACATGGCCATTCACTCGAAATCGGCTGGCAAACCACCAAGTGCTAAGTCCTACAATAGCCTTGCGTGTCGAAGATTACGGGCAATCAGTTCGTCATTGATCTTATCGCATGCAGGATAGAGCAATTATTTTTACTGATTTTACGTTTGCCCAGCCGGCATGCTCAGCCGGGGACGACCTCGATAACCGCTAAGCAGGTGACAGCGTCGAATCCGGTGCTGTCACGAAATAGGATAGTCGCGGGAATATTGCGCAAAGTATTAATCTAGTTTTAATTCGCCGACCCTTCACAAGTTAATACGGTTATGGGCCTGAAAGGTTCTTTAGGCGCGGCATAACTTCTTTAGCAAACAACTCCATGCTGCGCCGCGTTCCTGCAGGTGGCGCACCAGGTAAAATTCCCATCATGACCAGATGAGTGCACGGCGAACGCTTAAGCAAATCGCGTAGACCTTCATAGACGAAATCCGGGGTGCCAATAAATGCAGGTTCACCGTAGAAACTACATGCTTGATCGCGACGAAGTTCCTCGGGTGTTGGGATTGAGCGCGAATCTTGGTCGTCGTTATTTACATCGCCGGCCTCGATGGCCCAGTCCTGATACAACTGTAATGTGTGGTTGATCGGTTCGGCAGTGTCGTTCCACGCTTGCTCAGTTGTGTCGGCAACATAAACCAACACCATCAGACTGACCTTATAGTCATCCGGGTTGCGGTTGTGACGTTTCAGTGCCTCTCGGTATTTCAATCGATGATCGGCTGATACGCCGGCGAGATGGCAACCGAGGCGCGCTGCCCGATCAAGCGCCTTATCACCACGCGCACCCACCCACAACGGTAACGGTGTTTGTACCGCGGGCGGCATAATGTGTGCTTCCTCCATTTGATGAAACTTTCCATCGAAGCTCACGGTTTCGCCGTCGAGTAATTGCCGTAGCAATGGTAGCTGTTCGTTAAAGCGCGCGCCGCGTTCGCGCGGCGAGATCCCCATACCCTTGAACTCACCGACCCGATAGCCGAGGCCAACACCAATATCGAGACGGCCGTTGGAGATCACATCCGCGGTTGCGATGTCTTCGGCTAAGCGGACCGTTTGATGAAGTGGCAGCAACAACACAAACGTGCCAATGCGTATCTTTGTGGTCTGGGCGGCGACGGCGGCGGCGATTGGCATTAACGACGGAGAATATCCGTCGTCGATGAAATGGTGCTCCGTAAGCCACACGTGATCGAGTCCAAGCGTTTCCGAATGCACGCAAAGTTCGAGATTCTGGCGATAAAATTCCGCCCAAGAGCGGAGATTAAAATGTGGGTTTCTAAAGGGGAAAAGGAAGCCGCAATCGATCGTCATGGGATTTCGCCTTAGCTGCTGGTGTATCCGTATGCTAACGAAAAATTGCGCCTAGCTATAGCTGATCATGCTGATGCGCTATTCGAGAGTCGGCCAACCTAATCTTTCGACAAAACGGCGCCGCGAATCAATACCGACAGTAAGTTATCGACTTCGTCTTGGTCGCGGCCGCGAAACTTCATTTGCGCAATCATATGCCCTGCACTCATCACCAAATGGCCGCCGAGCAAGGGGCTCACGTCGTTTAAGATCTCACCGCTGGCCTTGCCGGACGCGAAAATTTCACCAAAGGCCGTAATGATCCGATCTTGGAAATCGACGTATCGGATCCAAGTGGACTCGTTAACGTCCGCACTCCAATTCAACCAAATTTTGACGTACTCAGGTGCGCTATCCACGGTCACTGAGAACTCATGCAAGATTGCCAACAGTTTATCGGTTGCGGATCGCTCGCTCCGCGCAGTCGCTTCTACAAGGTCGACTAAGTAGCGGTCTACTTCGGAAATAACCGCGTCAACCAGCGCTTCGCGCGTTGGAAAGTAAAGAAAGACAGTCGACACCGCGACCTCGGCTTCAGTCGCGACCTGCGCATGCACGCCACTCGCAAGACCCGTGCGGGCGAATACTTTCAGGGCACTATTGAGCAACTGGGCGGTGCGTTGCTCGGGGCTAAGGCGGGTGCGCCGTCGATTCGCCGGTTTAGCAGACTGTTTCATGCGCTCGTTTTATTGGTATTGACAGCTGGTGCATCAGCAATTTATCCTCTATCGGAGTGAATTGTCATTAGTAGCAATGCCTGCGCCCTACTGTACTTGGTGTTCGAAGCGTTCGGAGCGGTCTCTCATGGTCTAACGAGCGGAATTGTTGGTGCGAATGATCGAATTATACGGACTCCCGGCAACATTTTTACTGGGGAAACTTTCGGGATGCAAGACCCTCCGGACGACCACGACGGGTCTTAGCTGATGAGTCAGACACCAACGCGACGCAAAGTCGTTCCGCTACGATACGTCGAGCCGGCCAAGCGCCGCGCGACACAATACGAGGAAGTCACGCTCCATAGCCAATGGGATCCGAAGAATTTCGCGATCCAGGGTTGGTTCAATCGGGATATCCATGGTCGCCCACCGTGGGACGAACATTCGACAGCGCTTAAGGCCACCGAGTGGTGGGCTTATCGAGATCCTGCGCAAGATTGGTTTCGACCCTATGTTACCCGCCAAGTAGCGACCGGCAATTCGATCACCCAAGCGATCGAAGGGGCGACCCGAGCGCAACTATTCGACGGTCTGCTACCCAAATGGAAAGTCTTTCTCGAAACGCATTACGCGGCCTACCGTTATCCGGAATACGGTCTATTTATGGCATTGAGTTACGCACAACGAGAAGCTTTATCAGATGTGGTCGCCGGTCCCTTGTTGTTTCAGTCAATGGAGAAAGACCGCCACGCTCAGGATATCGCGCTCTATGGCATGGCGCTCGAGGACGCGATCCCTGGCTTCGATGAAGCCCAATCCAAAACGCTTTGGATGGAGTCTCCAGTGTGGCAAGGCGCGCGTCGGGTAATCGAATACTTGATGGCATCACGCGATTGGGGCGAGATAAATTTCGTTATTAATCTCATTTACGAACCGTTGTTCGCGACGCTGTTCAACCGCGAACTGGTCTTGCGAACAGCGTCACGTCATGGCGATACCGTGGCGGCAGTGATCGCTGAAGGCGCAGAGAAAGATCGTCAACATCGACAAGCCTCAGCCGTCGCATTGGTCGGATTCCTGCTCGGCGAAGAAGGCGACAACCGAGTAGTTTTGCATGGCTGGATCGAGCACTGGGCGCCGCTCGTGACAGACGCGGTAGACGCGCTCGCGCCGTTGTTCGATTTGACGGATGTTCAAGTACAAACCTTCGCGCAGGCGCGTCAAATGGTGTTCGAGCAGTGGCGGACGCTGATGCGTGATAGCGAACTAGATATCGCGGCGGTTTACAAATGAGCAATCAAGGTTTAGCACAAAACCATCGTGTGAGTGTGAAACTCATGGCTGGTGAAGAGGCGTCTGCGATCGCGGAGGCCGCTTGCGTGGATAACCCAGATGCCGTCCTCGAAGATTATGGTTCCTATCTGACGGTTAGTAACGAAATTCGCCTCGATCTAAATATCGCAACGATTGCTGAAGAACTTGGGCGCCCGTACGACGTGCCAACCTTACTCGTCGTGTTGGCGAGTTATACCGGGCAAGTCGAAGTGAGCGATAGTTGCATCATCATCACTGAAGCGCTCTCGAACTGAACAGCACTTATATCAAGGCCAACCCTCATGAGTGAATCTCTCGCAAAAGCCTACGATCGGGTGAAATCGATCGATTGGGAACCTACCTACATCCGGCCCGAGCAAAAAATGGTCGAGCAAACGCGCTTTCACCTGGAAGGTTTGAAACCAGTCGATCCGTTTAAAACCTTCGTCCGCGAATATTTCCAGATGGAGCAGGAGAAGGACAATCGCCATTATGCGATCCTCGAAGCGTCGAGTCGGCTAAGTGACCCGGAACCTGATCCGCGCTGGATGGAAGGGATGAAATTCGGGTTGTCGAATCTTCCCGGCATCGAATACTCCGCGGCGCGGCAGATGGGCCGTATGGTGCGCAGCGTCGCGCCGATGGAACTGCGCCAAGGTTACATGATGCAAGGTCTCGACGAAGTGCGACACTCGCAACTCGAGCTCAATACACTGCGCCATCATATGCGCAGCTGGCATGATCCGGCCGGTTACGATGTGGCAATGCACGCGGCGGGTACCAGTGTCGGCGGCGGAATTTTTCGCGCGATGCTCGAAGACTTGCTCACCTGCGATCCGGTTGAGACATCGATCGGACTGCAAGTATTTGTCGAGACAGCCTACACGAACGTGTTCTTTGTGGGATTGTCAAGCGCAGCGGCGGCGCACGGCGATAAGATGATGGCGTCCACGATGCTCACTATCCAGTCCGACGAAGCGCGGCACATGGCCAATGGTTGGGCGACCTTCGCAACTTTGCTGCAAGACGATCGCAATATTCCGCTGATCCAGCAAGCGCTCGACAAGTGGGCGTGGCGCATTCACACAAGCTTGAGCGTCGGCATTAATCTGTTCACTGATTACTTTGTTTCTAAACGACAAGAATCAGCGAAAGAAATGAACATGCGTTGGGTGTTCGACGAATTCTACGGCGGATTTTATCAAAAGCTCGAAAAATACGGCATCAAAGCACCACAGCATCTGGATCGAATGATCGCTGATCAGGATCATCTCTCACACTCGGCGGCGGTATATTTGTTTGGCGCGTGGCCGGTTTTCTTTCATCGTTACGACGGCATGACGGGCGCCGACATGGAGTGGTTCGAGAAAAAATATCCGGGTTGGTACGCCAATTACGGCAGCTTTTGGGAAGCGTACAACAAGTGCACTGATCCCGCCGGCCAGGCGTTGATTCTGAAAGAGTTGGGCGGCTTGCCGAATTTTTGCCAGGTATGCCAATTGCCCACGATCTTTCCCTTGCCGACGGCCAATACCGAGCGTTCGTGTATGCACGACGGCAAGCGATTCATTTTTTGTTCGCAAGGATGCCAAGAGATATTCTTCAACGATCCATTGCATTACCAAGGTTACCAAAGTTTCCTTGATCGTTACGAGGGTTTTGAATTATCCGACGTCACACGCGATATGGGATTCGTGCGTGAAGACGGTAAAACGCTCATCGCTCAGCCAACGCTCGACATGAAGCGGATGTGGACCTTGGACGATATAAAGCGTTGCGATTATGTTGTGCAGAAGCCCCTACCGCCGCCGTTAGTCGAGGTTGCGTTGTAAAGGTGTAAAGGTGACGGAGGGATTAAAAATAAATCCCTCCGTCACTTTTAACGTTCAAGCGTATTCGCCGCGGAAGGGTAATTGTTGATCCCTAACAATTCGCGAATATCAGCCGACGGCTTCAGCATCATGCCATCGAGACTAATGCCGATCGCATTCGCGATGCGATCGAGCATGCTGAAATTTGCCGCAATGATTGACGCAGTCACTACTGCTGGTGAACCCATTATTTCAACGACAGCATCGCGGGCGGTATTGAGGACCTCGGCGTCAGCGCCGGTGATGGCGCTTGTAAATTTCACTAGTTCTTGACCGTGTTCGACACCGCTGACGACACTTGAGTTAATCGCGCCAGCCAGGTTATAGGTCTGACCAAATGTCTTGCCGCTCTCACGGAGCAGGAATGCGTGTGCGGTCGTTCAGTAGAAACACTGGTTATGTTCTGAGACCTTGGTTGCGACGATCTCGACTTGCGCTCGCGATAATGCGTGTCCATTGTCGTACTCAAAATCCATCACTTTGGCGCCAGGAAAATACTGTTGTTCGATCAAAGCGATAACCCTTCGCGCCTCATCGGGGACCAAGCTCACCGCACGAAAAACGTTGCCTGCCTGATTGTTGCCATACAGCGATTCGGCGAGCGCACCACCGGCCGGTGCGTTTGGAACCGATGCAGTGAAGAAACCTTCATCACTCGCCTCGGCCGGTCGCTTAAACGATGGCGCGGTGTCCTCGATTGGGGCGGCGAGTGGTCGTGGCGACACACCGAGTCCGCGCGCAAACACATCCAGATTCGACAAGCGCGAAACGAGCGAGACGATCTCAACGTAAGCACCTTCGGTGACACCTTCAGACTGCACTTGTTGGCAAAATGTGCGATCGACACTGATGCCACCGAGGGCGACTTCGCGAATCAGGCGTTGAACTGGCGCAGGAAGGGTGATGCTGTCTGCGAGGCTCTCATCCCCGCTTGATTGTTGTAAGCCGGCTTCAACCCAAATCTTTCTCGCGGTGGCGACCACTGCCGTGCGCTGTGCGGCACTGCCCCAGGTTCCAACGCGGGAAAATGATTGTATTTCGTCGCTGTGAAGCGCATCGATCGCCGCGGACGGTCGGTGCGCGCTGTCGCTATAAAGAGCCATACATAATTCTCCTGGCAAGTACTTAGTGGATTGCAGCCTAATCGTTTGTGTACAGCAAACCAAGAAGGTTGCCCTTGGCGACAATTTGGGATCCTCTCCCCGTTGAGGTTGAGTGCGATCGCGAACAGCCTAACGACATCACCATTTTTACTCATTGAGCTTTCGCCTTTCGCGGTGAATGCTCGCAGTGGCGCGTAAGCTTTTTATACGCTGATTGGTTTATATTGAATCAACAAATATCCGGTAGCCGCTATGACCAGTGTGTTTCATCCAAAAAATCATGCGCGCGCGACTCCGGCGAAACTCGCCTACGTCATTCCCGATGATAACGTTGCCATGACCTATCGCGAGCTTGATCAGAAATCTAACCAGTTCGCCCATGTCTTCCGTGACTTGGGACTTGGGGTCGACACGGGTATTGCGTTTCTCGTTGAGAACCGCTGCGGTTTCTTCGAGATCTGCTGGGCCGCGCGACGCGCAGGTCTACACTACACGCCCATTAGCACGCATCTAACTGAAAATGAGATCGTCTATATCGTAACGAACTGCGAGGCCAAGGTTTTCATTGCGTCAGAAAATTTCCGCGAACTTGCGATACAACTAGCGAGACTGTTACCTGCTACTACGCAATTGCTGTCACTCGGCGGGCACACCGACGGATACCTATGTCTCGAAGATCTTGCGACCACTGCCCCCACGGATCCGATCAGCGATGAGACTACCGGGAGCGCCATGCTGTATTCATCGGGAACGACGGGATACCCGAAAGGAATTCGACACGCCTTAACGGGCAAGCCGGTAGATTTTTGCCCGCCGCGCTATGCGGAATTCCGCGCGGGCTACACATTCGATGCTGACACGATCTACCTGCCCCAGGCGCCTACTTTCCTCAAGCCCGGCCTGACCTTCGAAGCACTCGACCGACTCGCTTCCGCCGTCACTGACAGCGACGCCGCCCACCGACTCAACGAAGCCCGAAAGACACTCTTCCTTTCCATCAACCGTCGACCCAAGCATGCTACCTGAATCCAGCCCCTATTGGTCCGGACCGACCTCGCTCAGACTCATACCTGAATTGGAATTGACTGGGGAGACTGAGGAGTGAATCAATTATGGCGCGCCCGTGGCATCACAATCGCCGCTACCGCGAGCGACACCCGGCGAACCGTCAGAATTACTCCGTGCAAAATTTCCGCCGACCACTAGCGCAACGCATGAGGCACGAAATGACCTATCCAATTTTTTCTTTTAGGT
>JAQCEL010000144.1 GCA_027618655.1 Pseudomonadota bacterium
ACAAAAAATTCGCCATCGGTGGATTCAGTTTTGAGCGCGACGAATATTTCGCGCGGATGCGAAGCCCGACCGGAACGCACGTGGTCGACATCGAAAATTTCCTGCGCTCAATGATGCGCGACGTCGCTTGGGGTTTCTTTTACGGCTGGGTGAATTTCGATGAGGTGATCGGAACCGTCAATAACTATGGCACGGTCGATCTTTATATGGGCACTTACAATAGTGCGTATCGCGAAGCCGGCACTGATTATTTAGAACGATTCGATTCGCAAAACTTGCTCGCATGTTTTAAATCCATGCTCAAGGATTGGACGAATGCGGGCTTCGACCCGTTCGCGGCGCCGCTTGAAACCGGGAGTGCCCGAGGTCCGAAAAACGGTAACAACGATGCAGCCGTTAATTTTCAGCGCGAGCTTGCTGATCGGTTCGTCACCTTGCCTGGCGACAGCGAAATCCGTTCGGATGAGCGTGGTTTCCCAGTCAATCGGCAGTTCGATGACGTATCTCAGAGCGAACCTGAGGTCCATGCAGAGCCCGGTTTCGAAGGGCAAATCGCGAGTTTCAACTTGTTCAAGTACTTGTCGCGTTCACCCGTCACTTGGAATCCGTCAATTGTCTCGATCGTGAAAAATAGTGCGTATTGCCCAACGTCCGAAGAACATATTCTGCCAATCGATCACGGCAACGATCGGGTTGAATGGTTTATACAGTTATCTGACGAAATAACCTGGCGAGTCGGCGACAAAAATACGGGAGCACCGCGCGCTGTTATCACCATGAAAGCGGGCGACGTGTCGTGTATGCCCGCTGATATTCGTCATAAAGGGTTCTCACCCAAGCGTTCCATGCTGCTCGTTTGGGAAAATCTCACCCCGGGGCTTGAAAAGCGCTACGCGAGCGGCGAGCTACCGCCAGTGCCTGCCGAGCTTTAACCAGATTCGCAATGAAATCGATGCGGGTCCGCTATTTTGATCTGCGGAATCGACTGGCACTATCAATTTAAATTCGGAGCTACGCATGCTTGATAAAACCCGCTCAGTTGATCCGCAGAAGATCCGCAATCAGCTGTTCATCAATGGGGAATTCGTCGATGCCGCTGACGGTGCGACGATTGCGGTCGTCAACCCGCACAACAACAAGGAACTCACTTCGGTCGCCGAAGCGAAGGCACCGGACGTCGATAAGGCAGTTGCCGCCGCGCGTGCCGCCTTCCCTGCTTGGAAGAACATGAATCCCTCCGGCCGTGGTCGTTTGATCATGAAACTGGCAGATAAGCTCGAAGATCATTTCGACGAGTTAACCGAGCTGGAAAGCCTCGACACAGGTCATCCCATCGTTGATACACGGCGACTCGATCTCCCGCGAACCTTGCTCAATTTCCGCTATTTCGGCGGACTCGCAGATAAAATTGACGGTCGACAAGTGCCCGTGGAACCAGGTTTCTTGAATGTCGTAAAACGTCAGCCAGTGGGTGTCGTTGGCCAGATCGTGCCATGGAATTTCCCCTTGATGTTTTGCAGTTGGAAACTTGCACCCGCGTTGGCAGCTGGCAACACCGTTGTCATGAAACCTTCAGAACTTACCCCTTTAACGACCTTACGCATGGCAGAACTCATGGGCGACGTCGGATTTCCCGCTGGGGTCGTGAACATCCTCCCAGGCTACGGCCATACGGCTGGCCAGCACCTCGCCGAACACCCAGACGTCAATAAAATTTCTTTCACAGGATCGACGCAAACAGGCAGAAAAATCGTCGCAGCATCAGCCGGGAATTTGAAACGAGTTTCGCTCGAACTCGGTGGCAAAGGCCCAAACATCGTATTCGAAGACGCGACCTTGCCAGCGGCAGTGGGAGGATCAGCTTTCGCGATATTTCACAATCAAGGCCAAGCTTGCATTGCAGGGTCTCGGTTGCTGCTACAAGAATCGATCGCCGACGAATTCTTAGAGCGCTTTATCGCACTCGCCGAATCAATCCGGATCGGCGATCCGCTTGATCCGAATTCTGAGATGGGGCCACTCACTTCGAAACTGCATCTCGACCGCGTGCTTGGGTTCCTAGAAGTTTGCGCCAAAGAAGGTAATAAAATTTTGACAGGCGGCGCCCAACCGACTGACCCCGCGCTTAAACACGGGTTCTATTTAAGGCCGACGATCGTTGAGGCAAAGCCTGGTGACACGGTATTTAAAGAAGAAGTGTTTGGACCGTTTGTCTCTGTCACTCGCTTTAGAGATGAGGCGCATGCAATCGAACTAGCAAACGATACGAGCTACGGTCTTGGTAGTGGCGTGTGGACGAATAACTTGCAGCGGGCCCATCGCATGGGTGATGCCATTGAAGCGGGTATGGTGTGGATCAACTCCTACAAGCGTGTCCACCCTGGTTCGCCGTTTGGTGGCGTTGGCCAGTCAGGCTACGGTCGCGATTTAGGCACGGAATGCATGAATGAATATACCGAGCCGAAATCGATTTGGATCAACTACGACGCCCAGATCCCGCCATTTTATTCACGGCCGTAAGACTCATCAGGATAGAGCTTACTTGCGCTTCGAGCTTATCAGCTTAACGACACAGGCAGTGACTCAAGGCGACGTGGCACCTTGTCTAATTCAATTACTCGCAGAAACCATAGGAACCACCCAATGATCAAACGAAATTTCAAAATGCTCGAAACGAACGGCGTTGTACTGCGAACGGTTGTCGAAGGCGATGGCCCGCTCGTCATCCTCCTACACGGTTGGCCGCAGTCCTGGTACTTGTGGCGCCACCAAATAGACCCGCTCGTCGCTGCCGGCTATAAAGTCGCGGTTCCAGATCAGCGCGGTTATGGCGGCAGCAGTTGTCCGCATGAAGTTGCCCAATTCGATATTCTGAAACTCACCGCCGATGTCGATGGGATCCGCGCCGCGCTTGGTTACGACACGTTTAAACTCATCGGTCACGACTGGGGATGTGTGGTCGCGTGGAACACCGCGCTGCTTTATGAAAAAACCTGCAGCGCCGTCATGGGGTTATCGGTGCCTTTTTGGCGAATGGGTGAGACGACGATAAACCCGCCGGGCATGGATGATAAATTTTGGTACATCCGTTATTTTCAAAACGAAGCCATCGTCGACAACGAACTCAATGCCGATCTGGAAAGAAGCTTCCGCATTTTGTCCTACGCCCTCGGCGGCGATTCGCCCTTTGGCACATGGATGACGCAGCTCGAGCATCCGAAAGGTAAAGGCATTCTCGATGTCCTACCGGAACCTGATAAGTTACCGCCATGGACGACACAAGAAGACTTCGATTATCACGTCGACCAGTACCGCAAAAACGGTTTCCGTGGGCCGACTAACTGGTATAGAAACATCCCGATCAATAATGGGCTAACACCCGAACTCGAAGGCAAGCGGTTTTCTCAACCCGCCGCCTTTGCGGCTGGCACGGATGACGACGTTTTGCTGTACGACCCGCAGTGGCGCGAACCATTTAAAGCCGCGTTCAAAGACCTTAGGTTTCTCGAGCTCATCGACGGTGCGGCACACTGGTTACAGGTTGAAAAACCGAAAGAAACCACCGCGCTGATGTTGAGGTTTTTACGCGAAGTGAGCTGACCTGTATCGATTGAGAGCCTAGGCCCAGGACCGCCGATAGAAAAATTAGGAGTCGCAGCGGCTGCGTTCATGCGTCTCCTGAATCGGCGGACACCCTATTAACAAATATTTGTTTTCCAGAATGTCGCATGCGGTTACCCCTCTTGCGATTTCGCTGTGCTGCGAATACGCCGGATAAAGCCGATCCGATTAACCAGATCGCCCCTGGTAGCGGGACCGGCGCTGCAGCAAATTGCGCGTTCGTAAATACTCCAGTTTCCGGTTCTTCAATCCAAGCTCGATAAGCTGCGACAGACGTTCCGACCGTCCAATAAGCATTCGTCCAATCTAGCGGAATGTTCGGATCGATATCGTTTTCGTCAAACAGAAAAGAATTGATAGCAGCGACGACTTCGCCGCCGCCGTAGTCCAGGAAGATCCCACCACCACTAACACCCTGCGCGCCGCCGTTAGTGCCATAGGTGCAGAGAATCTGCCCACCCGCGCAAGCAGTCGGAAACGACGTTGGAAATGGCATCACGCCCACGGTTGCGAACGGATCCGCCGTATCCGTATTCACCGTAGTAAAACGTCGTACGAATTCAAAGTCATCGGCGACTGGGCCATCGACCGTATCTTGCCCCCAACCCGTTACGGTTGCTGTCATTGGAATGTTCGTGGGCAATGCCACATTCGATAATGTCGCAAATGAAATGTTGTGCGCACTTGGCACAATCGGATCAAAGTCCGACAACTTGATCAACGCAAGGTCGTCATGAAATTCGCCAGCGACGTAGTCCGGGTGCAGAATGACTTGTTCAGCGAAAAAAAATGCCTCGCCGCCTGGCGCGTCCTGATGTCCTGCGATCAATATTGCATTCGGATCGTTATCCACCACATGCGCAGCAGTTAGAACCCACGTCGAACTTAGCGCGACGAAACTGCCGAGCCCGCCGCCGCCGGAAATGACTGATCCGACCGATTGATATTCGTTGATACCGGCGACTTGTCCGTCAACGATTGCGAGCGTGTTTGAGCTAAGCGCGAGAAGAAGAATGAAAGAACAACCGATCGTTTTCATAAGCATGGCCTATTAGTGGAGCTAAGCTGGTACGCTGTTCTTGGCGCGGTGCCCACCATAGCAATACCATTGCAAATTTAATTGTTAACTGGTTCTTACTTTGTCCCTAGGGTGAGAGCCGAATGCTCAAACCATAGGGCTTAGCGACTCAATCTGCAAACTAATCGACAGAAGCATGGGTCAAGACTGATGGGTTACGCGCGCGACGGGGAGTCGCTAGTTCTTTTCTAGTAGGGGCATTACGCAGGCCGGCAGGTTGTTCGGCGAGCGGCCAGGTCGCAGCACATGGCGACCAGGACGCGTTGGTTCGAGCCGCGATCTAATTCGCGGCTGTTGAACGACGCATTATTGATTCTAGGAAAAGCCGCACATTACTCAATAAGTAAACCGGCTAAATCGCGCTTTTCGCGCCATTCTTTCAGCATCGCATAAAATTTCACCGGCCCCTCGCTGTAGTGCCCTTGGAGAAATCCTGCGCTGCCCGTCGATTTACCTTCGCCATTGTAATAACCCGGTGTGCAGCTATTTAAGTACTCCGTCATCATATCCGGCGCGTTAACGGTTGCCACCCAATCGGCTTCGGCTTCGGCACTGGCTTCGATTGACTTCAGATTACGGCCATTCGCTTGATCAATTATTCCTACAACGTGCTGTGCTTGATTATCCAACATGTAGGTGAGGTTCGGCGCGAGACCGGTTTGGGTCAAGCCCATGTGGAAGCAGTTTGGAAAGCCGTGACTTAAAAATCCGTGATAGGTGCGCATTCCTTTGGACCAATAATCCGTTAGGGATTTTCCACCACGACCAAAGACTTCGAAATCACCTTGGCGCGTATAAGCGGTACCAACTTCAAACCCGGTCGCAAAGATCAGGCAATCAACTTCGTATTCAACGCCGTCGACTACGATACCTTTTTCGGTAATGCGTTCCACGCCTTTCCCCGACGTGTCTACCAACGTCACATTCGGAAGATTAAACGTCGGCAGAAACTCATCGTTAAACGTTGGACGTTTACACCACGGTCGATACCACGGTTTCAATTTCTCGGCCGTGTCGCCATCTTGCACCGTTAGCTCGACCCGCTTGCGGGTTTTATTCATCTTCTGAAAATCTGCGATCTCGGCAAGATGCCCTAATTCTTCACCGGACATTTCTGCGCCCTGACTGCTGGAAAGCAAGTTACCTAGGGTTTTAAACAGATCCGTCCAGCCATCGTCGACAAGGTTCTCTTCTGGTACTTCCCCAGCCAAAATCGACGCGAAGTTATGGTTCCTATACGCCTGCCATCCGGGCTGCAGGGTTTCTGCCCACTTGGGGTCGGTCGGCTTATTTCTGCGTTCATCGATCGCAGACGGTGTCCGTTGGAATACGTATAGATGCTGCGCAGATTTGCCAAGATGCGGAACGCTTTGAATGGCCGTAGCGCCAGTGCCAATGACAGCGACTCTTTTGTCGCTCAATTTGTGCAAGTTGCCTTCCGAACTTCCACCCGTGTAAGCATAATCCCAGCGGCTCGTATGAAACGTATGCCCTTTAAAATCCTCTAACCCAGGGATCCCAGGAAGTTTAGGTCGGTTGAGCGGGCCACTCGCCATCACGACATATTTCGCTCTAAATTCATCATCGCGATCAGTACGCACGACCCAATACCCCTTGGCCTCGTTCCAGCGCAGGTCGCGAACTTGTGTCTGAAAACACGCTCGTGGGTATAGATCAAAATGCCGGCCAACCCGTTGCGCGTGTTCGAATATTTCGGGGCCAAACGAATATTTTTCTTTAGGGATGTAACCGACCTCTTCAAGCAACGGCAGATAGACATACGATTCGATATCACACTGCGCGCCCGGGTAACGGTTCCAATACCAGGTGCCACCGAAATCAGACGCCTTCTCGATAATACGGAAATTAGTGATACCCATTTCCTGCAGTCGGGCGCTAATCAGTAAGCCACCAAACCCACCACCAATAATCGCGACCTCAATATCTTCCTCGATTGAATCACGCTCGAGTTTTTCTTCCACGTAAGGGTCTTCGAGATACTTCTCAAACTGACCGACGACTTCGCGATACTGCTCATTGCCGTCTGCTCGCAATCGTTTCTCACGCTCTGCGTCGTATTTGCGCCGCAGCTCCTGGGGATCGAACCCTAGTTCAGCGGCAGTTGGAATAACGCGTCCTTCACTTGGCACTGCTGACATATCTCACTCCTTCAAGGAATCATTAGAAGCTTAAATTTTCGAGTTACACCAGCCTACGCAGACCGACTGATGTCCGAGGCCGCGGGAGGCAACGACACGATATATCGCTGCCGTTGCCTCCCGCGGACGCTCTCTATATCAAGCACTATCCTGCGGCGCGATACTCCTCAAGCGGTGGCAGCCCTAAGGCGTCGCGATAGTTGGTGTGGAAATGATGCAAAGCCGGTTCGTTACGGCCGAAGATAAAGTGTTCGACTTTGCCACTTTCCGCCGCCTGCTGACTTTTCTCGCCCATGTAGTAGTCTTCTTCTTCAATCGTAGAACGCGCTAACTCGAGTTGCGTTTCAAGCGTGAATTCCATTCTTTTCGAAGTGTCCGCCGTGTACAGTGATTCACTGTCAAGGACTTGTGCCTGCTCGCCGGGAACATCCAAGCCGATATGCTGCGCAGAATAGTTAGCGATGCGCGTCAAAGATCGCCCGACTTCGTTCCGGTTTGGGTAAATCCGGAAGAGCGATACCACCCGGTTAAACAGCACGACTTGCGTATTCGGGAAAAGGTAGTAGACGACAACACCGGCGTCGGTGACGTTCCATTCGTTCTCAGGACGCTCACGCATTGCGTCGACGAAGCGACTGGCAACAGTCAAACGATGATTTCGTCCGTATTCATCGTAGGCCGTGGCGTCACCATGGAATAAGTTATTAAGCTTCGATTTGTGCAAGGTGTGGAAATGATAGTTTTCACCAAACGTATCGTTCGCTATTTTCCAATTCAGTCCCATATCGATCGACGAACCGCCTAGGTAAGTTGCCGAGCCCAAATCCCATGATTCGATTTCTGGCGCGAGCTCACCAAGCAGAGAGTCGACGTCAAGCGTCCCGTCTACTTGAGGATGGACGACGAGGAGTCCGTATTTTTCGGCGCTTGGCAGCTCGATTAAGCCGTGACACGACTTGTCGAATTCGCCAAACATTTGAGGCTCGCGGATACCCAGCAACTTTCCGTCGCTGGCGTAGGTCCATGCGTGGAAAGGACAAGCGAAGCGATTCTTTTTACCGCGCTCATCCTCCGTCACCGGCGCACCTCGATGCCGACAGGCATTCACGAAAGCGTGGAATTTTCCCGCCTTATCCCTAGTCGCAAGGATCGGGATGCCAAGGTCGTTACTGGTCATGAAGCTTCCTGATTCCGGTAGGTCGCCCGAGAGTCCGAGTACCTGCGGATGATTTTCAAAGAACGTATTCCATTCGCGTGCCGCGAGATCCTTGCACACATACGACGAGGTCGGATTTTTTACCATGCGTCCTGCGTCTGGCGCCGTACCATCATCGATCATCTTGAGCATCGTTTTTAGTAAGTCTACTTGCATTTCTTGCTTCATGATTGAACTCCTATGCGTTGATCCACTCTTGGTGCACTACTAAGAACAGCTGCGCTAAGCGCCGCGACTTTTTTGACTAAAGTCGCGTGAAATGTTTCTACCGCATCAGCTGCTAAACAAATATAAACATCGGTTAGCGCAGCGCTACGGAATTCTTGAATGGAAATCTGACCGAACGCCCACGCGCGACAACTCGTGCGGTAGCTACGTAGAATTTGCTCGCCCAAGAGAAGTGCAGGAACTCGTCCTTGAATCAAACCGACTTCGGCGCAGGCATTCAAACCGCCAATAATCAGGCGTTCGCCCCATTGGTAAATCTTCGCGACGCTGTCGTGATGCGGCCCGCTTTGGTCGAGGTATTCAACCGCAATAAATGCGGCACGGTAATAACTCTCGTCCTCTTCAAAGACACCGATCGATTCGGTGACAACCGCTTCGGCCATGTCCAAGGGATCTGTATCGCGATGACTGCCGACGCGTTGCTCGATTTCGGTTAAAGCATCTTCGAACAAGCTCAGCACGATGGCTTCTTTGTTGCCTACGAGGTTATAGATTGTCGGCACAGTCACTTCGGCGGCACTTGCAAGGGCGCGTAAATTGAGCGTCTCGAAGCCGCCGTCGGCGACGAACTTACGCGCCTCATGCAAGATCCGGCCGCGCCGTTTTGCCATGTTGACTTCGCGTAATGAGGAGGACGTTTTCTTCATCAGACGAATGATTGCACAACGTAATAATTTTAACAACGTTAAATTTTTACGCTGCGTCGCAGCAATTAGCACCCCTAGGACGTCTTCAACAATCGCTCCCAAGGTCCTTCGGGTTTGATCAGGACATCTTCGCTTGCGGTGACTGAGCACAATAATATTCTGCGCTCGCCCAGATCAGCGGGATCGACTGTTGCGTAACGTGATAAGGCCCGCGAATTCTTCACGCTTCCGCTCAAGAGTCGCGATCGACACGTGTAGCAGCGACCCTGCATACACCCGGCGCTCAACTCCAATCCAGCATTCTTCGCGGCACGCAGGATCGACATATTTGGTGGGCACGGGAAATTCACCGGTTCCCGACTATCGGATAGGAGAGTCACCTGGTAGGGAACGATATCAGCCATTGCGAAGAACGTTACGCACGCATGAGTAATTCGATCACGGCGACAGTACCCGCGCCTCTCGCCTGCGCGAGCGCGTTGGGGAACTCATTAGTTGCTTGGACTTGGACACCGAATGCACCGAACGATCGGGCAAAGTCGGCAAAGCTCGGATTAGCCAGCGAATTACCGATCTCGCGTCCGGGATATTTACGCTGTTGATGCATATCGATCGTGCCGTATTTGCTGTTGTTAAACACGATGATGACGGGCGTCGCGCCGTATTTCATTGCAGTTGCGAGTTCCATGCCGGTCATCAACATGCCACCGTCACCCACGCAGCCTATGACCGTTGCGTCAGGGTTGGCGAGTGACGCCGCAATCGCGGCTGGCACGCCATAACCCATGGCACCGTTGATTGGCGCGATGAGGCGTCCGGGACGACAGTAGCGCCGGTAACGCAGCAGCCACAAACTGAAATTCCCGGCGTCCGTGGTGACGATTGACGTCGTCGGTAGCGCCTCATTAAGCATCTGCATCACTTGCCCAATATCAAGTGCGCCGCTCGCAACAGGTGGTCGTTCGTTGTCGAGAAATTCTTGGCGCGCGCTATGCAACCACGCTGTCCAACGATCGCAATCCGTGAGTAAGAGATCACGCAAAGACGCCATGGCGCTCGTCACTTTTGCCGCGATCCCAACCGTCGGCAAATAGTTAAGACCGAGTTGCGACTTTTCGGGATGAACGTGGATCAGCACTTGATCAGTACGCGCCGGATCCGGGATTTGATAATCGCTGGTCGTCGGTTCGTCTAGACGCGCACCGATGACGATGAAGCAATCGGCTTGCTGGATCCGCTTGCTTAAATCTGGCGACGTTCCAATACCGAGGTAACCGACGTAGTTAGGATGGTGATTGTCAAATATGTCGGCACGCCGAAATGCACTGCAAATAGGGATGTTCGAACGTTCTGCCAGCACCCTTAGGTCCGCGCACGCTGCCTCATTCCAATCCGTACCGCCCACGATAATCATCGGACGCTGAGCCACTGCGAGGTGTTTTTCAATTTCACGGATCGCAGACGGATCGATTTTTTCGATTGGGGCGCCGTGCGATTCAACCGCTTGTGCACTGGACGGCCCGCTTAAGATATCTTCCGGAAACGCTAAAACAACCGGACCACAGCGCCCCGATTTAGCGACTCTGAATGCGTCTGCAATCGCTTGCGGAATTTCGTTGGGGTCATCAATCTGCCTTGCCAGCTTAGCGATCGGGCTGAAGAACGCTTCGAAATCTACTTCCTGAAACGATTCGCGGCCGATATTTCGCGACGCGACCTGCCCTACTCCAAGGACCAGTGGAATGGATGCTTGCTTGGCAATGTGTACGGCAATCGATGCGTTCGTTGCACCCGGCCCGCGTGTAACAAACGCCACACCCGGTTTCCCACTCAACTGTCCCGATGCCGCCGCCATCATGGCCGCACCACTTTCGTGACGGCACGAGATCAGCTGCATTTCGGCGCTGACATCAAACATTGCGTCCATTACCGCTAAATAACTTTCACCAGGAACACAAAAAACGCGTTGCACGCCTTCGGCAAGAAATTGATCGACTACGAGTTGGCCGCCGCTGCGCATTGTCTAAATCCTCTATCGGTAAAACTAGCAGCCTGTCGGCCATGCACCCCTGGCACCGCGATGACCGGCTGTGGATTATTCCGATCATCGGGCGGCGCGCTAAAGGTAAGTATATTCATTGAGTGCGGCAAGTCGTTTTGCGCTGCTGCCGACCATTGAACGTGTCATTTCGTTCCAACCCAGAGTCACGGCGAATTCGGCGTTCCGAGCTTGGTTGTTGCTGATTAAATATTCTGAAATAACGCTCGTTTGCGTTTTCTGGCCGGATGCTGCGGCAAACCCGACCATGCCAAATCTTGAGGGCAAGCAAGCAATTTATCAATAATGGTCACGCATCGCTCATGACTCGGTTAACATACCCCAATGC
>JAQCEL010000145.1 GCA_027618655.1 Pseudomonadota bacterium
GTTAGTCTTTGGCGGCGGCGCTTTCTTATTTAAGAGCGGACTCGATCGTGGTTCGGAAGCGCAAATTCATGAAGAGGCCATGAAAGAAATGGCAGACTCTCTGGGTGCCGAAGTTGAGCCTCTGTCAATCGACCTCGCGGATAAAACTGTCACCTTAAGCGGCACAGTCGACGAGCAGTACGCTCAGTGGCGGCTGATCCTGAACGACATTTATCTAGCAGAAGTTGGGCTACTGCCTGCGCCAGAATACTCGGACATTAAACAATAGCATCCGAGCGCTAGCTCATTAGTGGCTACCAATCAGCGATAATGATGACTAGACAAGTAAGAACGAAATTCTATGACCGGCGAAAAGTACGACGAGACCAGCTATGAAGAGGCCGCAATATTTCCATTTGTAATGGACCACGGCGACAGCGCTCGCGAAGACGCGCGAACTGAAATGGCATCGACAATTAAGCAAACCGTCGTCATCAGCGTCTCAGTTTTGTTGTTTTTCGTCGTGTTGGGCGTGGTTTTCATTCTGCCAAAATTTGTGAGACAAAAACCACCCAAAACCGAACTGGCCGACGATACAGTAAACGCGCAGGTGATAAACCAATCGGAAAAAATCATCCCTGAACATATTCCCGAATCAGCCGACGGGGATCGATTGCGTTCCTCAAGCCAGACACTCTTAGAAAAGGCGTTAGAGCTCGCCGGACTACTTGAATCGCGAAACGTTAGCGAATGGGCAGCGGAGGACTTCTCAGCGGCGAAAAATAAGATCGCGTTAGGCGAAAAATCGTATCGTGAACAGGACTACCACAGCGCGGAAAATTTCTACCAAAGCGCAATTAATGAACTCGAAGCCATTGGCTCGCGTAGCGCCAATCTTGTGGCGCAATCAATTGAGTCCGGATTTAGTGAAATCGCAGACGGGCATTCCGAACCCGCGCGCAAAGCATTTACCTTCGCTCTTTCTATCGATCCAGAACAATCCGAAGCACGCAGAGGATTAGCGCGAACAGAGACGCTCGACCAGGTTCTTGCGTTGGTGAACGAGGCCAAGCGATACGAAGAATTGAACGAATTGGACGACGCATTAACACGCTACCGCGCGGCACTCGAACTCGACGTTGAAACGACAGAGGCGTCGAATTCGATTGCCCGTATTAACGCCATTGCCCTCGATAAGAATTACCGAACCGTTATGTCGCAAGGATTCGCTGCCTATGATGCGAAACGAGACCACGAAGCGAAGGATTTTTTTGATCAGGCATTAAAGCTCAAACCCAATTCCGTTGAAGCGCGCGAGGGATTATCGCAGGTAACAAACCGAATTCTTGCCAACACCATCTCTGAATACCTTCGCGATGCGAGCGCACTGGAAGCGCGCGAAGATTGGTCTGAGTCGGCAAAAAGATATCGATCAGCGCTGAACCTCGATCCAGAATTGTCCGGCGCCAGGGCGAGCGCCATTAACGCCGACAACCGTTTTGCACTCGACCAGCAGCTAAGCGCTATGATCGCTCGACCAGACCGGCTGGCCGATGATAACGTTCGCAAAGGCGCGCTCGCAGTTCTGATCAGCGCGCAATCGATAAGCAGCCCCGGCCCAAAGCTTTCGCGCCAAATCACGCAGCTCTCTCGCGCCATCGAAACCGCCCGCACCCCAATCCCAGTAACGCTCGTTTCGGACGGACTAACTGAAGTGACTTTGTATAAGGTCGGCACCTTAGGTCGCTTTGCCGAACAGTCAGTTTCAGTCATTCCCGGACGTTACGTGGTCGTCGGCAAACGTGTCGGCTTTCGCGACGTGCGGGTCGAGTTCGACGTATCTCCAGGTCACGAAGATACAACGATCATCGTTCGGTGCGAACAAAAGCTTGCGTTTGGAGGTTCCGGCAGTTGAATCAACGAGCGAGCGAGACAGGTAGCGAAAAAGCATCATCGGAAATAATTTCTCCGACTGCTTTTCGACCGCCCGGCAACGCGATTGGCCTACCCCGAATGAAACTGCCGTGGGCGCAATTCTCGATCGCAGCCATCGTGCTAATCGGGTTGTGGGGCGCCTGGTATGTGATTACAGCGAGATCGGTAAAAGTCGATGTCATCCCGTCAGAAGCCCTAGTCTCGTTTGATGAATTGATCGCGCCGAGCATCGATGACCATTGGGTGTTGCGTCCGGGCAAACGGCAAGTTGTGGTTACGGCGCCTGGTTATAAAACGCATCGCGAAGCGCTCTTGATCACGGAAGAATTAATTCAGACACACGCCGTTAGTTTGACGCCGTTACCCGGCAGTTTGCGCGTTGAAATTGCACCCATCGATAGCGCGACTATCACGATAGACGCGCTTACAACGGCAACCGTGCCGTCTACGATAAGTGATATAGAGGCTGGCCCTCGCCAAATCAAAATCACGGCTGATCGCTACTTACCGTTTTCGACAGTACTAGAAATTGAGGGGCGCGGAATTGAACAACAGTTAAACGTAAATCTACGTCCAGCATGGGCGAGCGTGTCGATTGAGACGCAACCAAGCGGAGCGACGGTTGCCGTCGACGACCAGGCATTAGACGGTGTCACGCCAATCGCCGCTGAGCTGCTACAAGGACAAAGAATTCTGGTCGCCACCTTAGATGGCTACAAGCCGTGGCGCAGCACTATCGAAGTGAGGGCTGGCGTCCCGATCGAATTGCCACCGATCGTACTTGATGAAGCAGACGGCTACGTCGACATCGTCTCAACGCCTGCCGGTGCCTCGGTTACGCTTGATTCGAAATTTCAGGGCCAAAGCCCGATAAAATTCCCCGTTTCGGCTGGTCTAAAGCACGAAATCGGTGTGCGAAAGGAAGGATATCGAGCTCAATCGAAATCAGTCAACGTCCCGGCAGGAAAAACCGAAAACGTTCGCTTGAGTTTAGAAGCTGAACTTGCGGCGGTGCAAATACTCGCGTCGCCTGAAGATGCAGAACTTCTCGTTGATGGTCAATCTCGTGGACCTGCAAATCAAACCCTGCAACTCGCAACTCACGCTCATCAAATCGAAGTAAAAAAACCTGGATTTGTCTCGTATGAATCGACGGTTACGCCGCGCGTAGGTATAAAAAAACAGATCAAAGTGCGATTAAAAAAGGCAACGCTAACGAACGGTACGGCGGCACCGCTCGCACCCCCTGCTAGTGTTGACAGCAATATAGTCGTGAGCTCCGTCGGACAACAATTAAAGTTATTTCGCGGCGGAGACATTACAATGGGCAGCTCGCGGCGCGATGCTGATCGACGTGCGAACGAAATACTGCGGGAAGCAAAACTCGTGCGGCCGTTTTACTTTGGCGTGAACGAAGTTACCAATGGTGAGTTCCGACGATTCTTAGCCAAGCACCATGTGGCAGCGGTCAACGGAGTCGATGTCGATGGTGACACCTGGCCTGCGATAAATATCAGCTGGGAAAGCGCCGCGCTGTTTTGTAATTGGCTTAGCCGCAAAGATTCACTAGATGTTTTCTACCAAATAGAAAACGGTAAAATTTTGGGCATGAACCCCGCAGCACTGGGTTATCGACTGCCTACTGAAGCGGAATGGGCATGGGTAGCGCGTAGCGCGCCGAAATCAACTGAATTTTTTGAGTACCCCTGGGTGGGAAAATTTCCACCGCGCGGCCGATCGGGCAACTACGCTGATCAAAGTGCAAGCAACGCTCTCGGGCAGGTACTTGTGGATTACAACGACGGATTTCCAGCGACAGCTCCAGTTGGTAGCTACCCTGCGAATCTGCGCGGTATTCGCGATATGGGCGGTAATGTGTCCGAATGGATGAACGATTATTACGCAGCGGGATTTGAAACCGGTATCGGCAGGCAACCGGACCCATTGGGGCCTCGGACGGGAACCGCAAGAGTGATCCGTGGCTCTAACTGGACGCACGCCAGCGCGACGGAGCTGCGCTTCGCTTATCGCGACTTTGGCAATAATCGACGCAATGATGTTGGCTTTAGAATCGCTCGGTATGCGCGCTAGTACTTTCTTCCTTCTTGCCGTTATTGTGACGAGCAGTACCCACGCACAGGAACAATCCCAAACGGAACCTGCACCGCGAACCGACGATACTAGCGAGACGCAAAAACCCGAACTAACGCGCCGGTCGTTACCAACAGATACATTCAAACCGAGTGAAGAAATTTCCGAGGACTATCCTGTACCGTTTCCAGTGGATATCTAAATAACTAATTATGAGACGCAACCCTTTTTCGGAGTTTTACTTCCAGCTGATCGCACTAATGGTCGCGATTATCGTTGTTCACGTTCTCTATATCACCATCGTCCGTCCCGAAGCTGCGATCGTCTTAGAACAACAAAGATTACTCCAAGAAGCGGACAAAACCGCGGAGATCAATCGATCCGGGTATGTGATCATAAAAGACTATGAACAAGAGTCATGCTTTATCCTCGCGTTGTGGGCGACCGCAATTATTGGATTCAAAATTCGCGAAACGATGAAGGAAGGTCGCTTTCTTGATCAGGCGCTACTAGACGTTGAAGATGGAACGCGAATATTGCCGGAGGATTCACGGCAATATTCGCGTTCGATTCAAGCCTTGCCTGCAGCAACTCGCGAATTTCTCCTGCCTCGCGTGCTTCTTGCAGCCCTGCAAAGATTTGGTTCAACTCGCGACATTCAAGACGTTGCAAGCGTGATAAAAGATGTTTGCGAAACCCAAGCGGATCGACTCGACTCGGAACTGTCGATGATGAGATATATTGTTTGGGCAATTCCCTCGATCGGCTTTATTGGCACTGTGCGAGGCATCGGCCAAGCCTTAGGTCAAGCCCACCGTGCCGTAGAAGGTGACATTGTTGGCGTGACGGTTAGTCTCGGTGTCGCGTTTAACTCGACATTTATTGCATTGGTCATCAGTTTATTCATCATGTTCATCATGCACCAACTTCAGTTAATGCAAGAGCGATTAGTGCTAGATACACAATCCTATTGCGATGTGAATTTAATGCGCCATCTGGCGTTGAGATGATCGCGTGAATGCTGCAGTCATAGAACTTAATGATCAAGAAGTTCGGTTAGAAAAAGATGGTGAAATATTAGTTCGCAGTCCGGCGGCAGCGATCGTAAAAGGATCAACCGTCGAGGTCGGCGAATCCGCCAATCGGCAAGCCCGCCTCAACCCTAGAGAGAGTTACAACCGCTTTTGGTACCAATTGAATCAGGCTGCATTGCGTAAACCATCCCGCAACGCGCGACATCACGCGGACCTAGCCTTTCGACATCTTCAGCACATCCTCGAGACCGCGGGTAAACCGCAGAAACTCGTTTTCGCGATTCCTGGGGGATTCGCAACTGACGAACTGGCGCTTCTACTCGGGATCACGGAAGCCTGCGGCATTACAACCGTAGCTCTCGTTGACGCAGCAGTCGCGAGCGCTGCGAGTTGCGCCGCGCCAGGATCCTATCGACACATCGAGATGCAGCAACATCGAACCGTCATCACTAGTTTGCACGTCGGTACGGAAGTTAATCGAGATCGGATTGAAATATTAGACGGAATTGGCTATCAGAGGCTGGAACAAATCGTCATCGAATTCCTCGCTGACAAATTTCTTGAGCAATCGCGTTTCGATCCATTACACCGCGCTGACACGGAACAATTACTATTTAATGAACTTCCTCGTTGGATCCAAGCACTGTCGACGCAAGCTGAGATTGATGTGCAGCTCCGTTTTCAGCAATCACAATTTGTAGCCCACGTGACGAGAGCGGACTTAATCAAAGTCTTGCAACCTTGCTTCGATGAGATTAGCGAGCGACTCCCCGGAAACGACAACTGCCTGATCGGCAGCCGACTATCCGCCATCCCAGGATTTTTCGAACTGCGGAGGAACGTATATCGACTCGACGAACAAGCACTGTTCAGCGGTTGCCACGTATTACGTTTATTAGAACCGCAAGGCGCGAGTGGTCTGCGGTTAACGACGCAACTAGTTGCTGCGTCGGATCCTACGGTTGGGATCAATATCAAACCGCCGCCGAATAACGCGCGGCCGCATCGTGTCGTAGATGGCGTGCCGCACGTGTTGTGCCGACACGTCGCATACGATGTCACAGTTGGATCGCTTTACTTCTCAGCGCAAGGGAAAGCGATGCGAAGTCCGGACGGCGGAGCAACTGTAAGGTTTTCATTTGAGGACGGAACCATCCGTGCGACGAGCGAGAATGGGATCTCATTTATAGTTAATGGAACATCTGTTAATCAGAGCGCAACACTAAGCGTAGGCGATTCCCTAGCATTAGGCGGATCGGGTCCAACATTTGAATTGATTCGCGTCATGCGTGTTGATGCGTAAATCACGTCGCGGGTTTTCTGCATTCAGCCTGGCGTTTTTGGACATCATGTCCTGCGGGTTCGGCGCCGTTGTTCTACTCTTTCTAATCATAAAGCATCACACCGACGTTAAAGACGTAAAACCCAACCATGACTTAAGTAATGAAATAGGATTACTCAAAAAAGACATAGGCGATGCGCGCCAGCGAATTGCCGAGGCATTTAGTCAGACTGCAAGATTGAGTTCTGAACTAAGCGCCGCACAGAACCAAGCCCAAAAAGTAAAAAAGGAATTAGCTGCGGCTAACGCCGGTGCCCGAAATGAATCCGTTTCTGTTAGTAACGAGGAAGTCGATGCGCTAAAAGCAGGCTTACGTCGTCTAGATCAAGAAAGGAAAATTTTGCAGTCGCAAGTTAAGGAAAAGTCCAATCAAATTCGAACAATCACTGGGGCTGGAGACAGAGAATATCTCACCGGTCTAAAGCTCAGCGGAAAGCGGACCTTAATCTTACTCGACGTCTCGGCCAGTATGCTCGACGACACGATTGTGAATTTTATCCGCCGACGCAATATGGATGATGCCGCGAAGCGGCGGTCTTGGAAGTGGCAGCAAGCACTGAACACGGTTGAATGGGTTAGCGCGCGATTTCCGCCTGACAGCGAGTATCAGATCTTTCTGTTCAATAGTTCCGTCTCACCGATCTTTGAAAATACGAAATGGAAATGGTTAAAAGCGAACAATAGCGATGAATTCAATCAAAACATTGACGAAATGAAACGCACGGTACCAAACGGGGGATCAAGTTTGGCGAAAGGTCTGGCGGCAATTAATCGCTTGTCGCCCAAACCGGATAACATTTTTCTGATCACGGACGGCCTACCAACCCAAGGGTTGTCCGCACCGACCGGAACAACAGTCAGTGGGCAACAGCGAGTTCGTTTGTTCGAAGATGCGCTTTCTCAAATCCCGCGTGGTATTCCGATTAATACGATTCTGTTGCCCATGGAGGGAGATCCGCTAGCGGCGTGGGCTTACTGGCAAATTGCGTTGCAGACCCGCGGCGCCTTTTTAACGCCTGCGAAAGATTGGCCATGAGCATGCGGCGGCGCAGCAATGAACCCATCAGCATCGCGTTTCTAGATGTAATTACCTGCGGTTTTGGCGCGATAATACTGTTACTAATGATCGCGAGAATCGGCGAACCACCAGAAGTCGACATTGAAGATCCGCGCGCTGCACAGATATCCGCGATGCAGCGAGATCTATTTGAACTGCGTCGCGAAGTTCAAGCAGCCCAGCGTGAGCAAGTGGCGACCCAGGAACTGTTAGCTACGTGGTCCGCGGAAGCGACGCGAACGCAACGCGCCTTAGCGGCATTAAGCTCAAGCGACGAAGATAAGAAGGGTCAGGCCGCACTGAATTCTGTGATCGCAGCAGAGCTAAAAACCGCCCACCAATCACTAACGGAAGAGATGCAACGTCTCTATGCGCAACAGAATCGTAAGCGTCACGACTTAATCGGCGGGATACCGGTCGATAGTGAATACATTGTATTTATTATTGATACATCGGGCAGTATGTTTCGTTACGCATGGCCCAAGGTAATTGATCAAATCGTCCAGACATTAGAGGTGTATCCGAAAGTAAAAGGTATTCAAATACTTAATGACATGGGGAGCTATATGTTTACGAGTTATAGCGGCCAATGGATACCTGACACACCCGCTCGTCGGAAAGCCGTCATTGATCGATTACGCAACTGGAATGCGTTTAGCAACAGTAGTCCCGTCGAAGGGATCATGGCAGCAATCCGGACGTTCTACAGTCCGGATAAGAAGATCAGCCTATTTGTATACGGCGACGAATTCACTGGTAGATCAATTAGAGAAGTCGTTGATTTCGTCGGCAATCTTAACCACAAGGACGCCAACGGGACGCCGCGAGTGCGAATTCATGCGATTGGGTTTCCCGTACAAGCAGCAAATCCTCCACATCTACAAATGACCGGGATCCGGTTCGCTTCGCTAATGAGAGAGCTGACGCGACGCAATGGTGGGACATTTGTCGGACTAAATGAATTTCGATGAACTCAGTTCAGATTAATTTGGTTTCGAATCGAGACCGAAGAGATCTTGCAGGGCTTTCGTTGAGTCCGATTCTGTCTTTAATCCTGCTTCCAAACCAAAAAGCGAATTTAAGTCGCTAGGAACTTCCGCCGAATTAAGATTCTGCTCAGGTCCAATTGATGTGACCCGAATTTCCAGATACCCGCAAAAATTCGCTCTAGTTTTATCCGAAACATAATCCGCGATTGGTTCGCGACACGCATTCCCGACACCCTGTTCGTAGAAGCGGCACATTCGACAGACGTGTAGATCGGCCCCGCAAGCAGGACATTCCTCTGTCCGCGATACTGGTAATAGTAATTCTTGAATTTCTAGATGACATTTCCAGCAGCTATGACCCATGTTACTCGCCACCTCCTTAAGCACAGTAACCGCAGTCTATCGCGACTCGATCGCAGACGACAATCTGCCAGATCACTGCTCGCGTTAGGGTGTCAGCGCGATCCGGTTTGAATTGCAGGCGGACTAGCGGCTCATAGGGTTACGGCTTGATGACAATCGCGTCATGCTTTCCGTAGGCGAGATCGATAATTGACACGAAACGAGGCGACTCGAATTAACGGAATTGATCGCAAAGCACCGGCCAAAGATCAATTCAAACGATAGTCATCGAGAATGAACGCGGATCGACCATCGATGATTTCCTCAGCAACAGCCAAACCGGAACCGGCTGCCATAGTCCAACCTAGATGCCCGTGTCCCGTGTTTAAGTATAAGTTGGATATCGATGTTCGCCCCAACAACGGAACACCCGTTGATGTCATTGGGCGCAAACCCGCCCAACGCTCGGTCGTCGAAATATCTAAATGCGGTTCGAATTCCGGGTACGTCGACATCAGTAATCGAACTAAATTGGAGATCCGGCTTCTCGTTAACGTTGTATCAAATCCAGCAAATTCAGCAGTGCCCGCAACTCTTAATCGATCGCCTAAGGGGCACACGGCAGCGTGAAACTTATCATCAATAACTGGGATCGTTGGGGGCTTCGCCCAAGTGCCAATAGAGGTCGTAATCGAATAACCTTTCACCGGCTTCACGGGAACCCGGAGTCCGGCGCTGCGCGACAGTACCGACGAGTAGCTTCCGGCGGCTAGGACAAATTTATCAGCTAAATACTGCTTCGAGTTTGTCGTGACAGCGCTCACCTCGCGCCCGTTTCGGGCTAGCGTTTTGACTTGAACACCGAATGCGAACTCCACGCCATTGTTCTCGCAAACTCGCTGAAGGCATTGGCAGAATTTAAAAGCGTCTCCCGACTCATCTCGCGGATAATATATCGATCCAACAATTCGCTCAGCGATCCTCGATAATGCAGGTTCCAACAGTGCTGTCGCGCGCGGATCCAAGACCTCGAATGGCGTGTCATCACTCGAATTCGCAGAGTGATTACTCGCCGAGATATCCAATTCGCGCTGCCCAGAATAGATCGTCATTGTTCCCCGGGCCGAAAAATCGTAATGCAACTCTTCAGCGCGACGAAGCTCTTGCATCACCTGTAAAGAGTACTGTGCCAAGCGCGCGTTACGGTTCAAGTTGTGCGCGTAGCGCTTCGGATCGGAGTTTGAAACGAACTCCGCGCCCCAGCGAACAAGCCCAGGCACTTCACGAATACGTACCAGCAAGGCGGAATCTTCCTTCCCAATCGACCGCAGCACGTTATATAGAACTCCGGGTGCGTTCCACGGACTTGCTTGACTCGCGTGGAGCATCGCGCCGTTCGCGAAACTAGTCTCGCGTCCCGACGAATATTGTCGATCGATCACAACAACTTCCGCACCGCGTTTATTAAGAAAATATGCGGTTAACAACCCCATCAAACCTGCACCAACGATTACGACGCGCATGCATTCTCCAGTCTAGTAATAAGCACTCGGTGCCTTCGCATGAATCTGGAACCTAACACTGCTTGAATTATCCGGCAAATCGATTAGCGAAATCGATTGATGTGTACATCGATGAGACGGGCTTCAGCGTTCTTGCAGGCAATACGGTTGGCCAGCAAACTTGAGAGGCAGCCGAGAGCTCATGACTTTGGATCAAAGCCCTGATGGATGGGCTACGTATTTTCGGGGATCAGCCACTATGTTGTAGCTAGAAGTGATAATTTTCTACAGATCGAACTGGACCAGCCCGATCTGTGGAAATCAAATTCGTATTAGGCTACGACGTCTTTAATCGCTTTCATCGCAGCCGCTCGTACTGAGAGGCTCGCTGGTTTGGCTTCTACTTTAACCATTTCACCGGTAAATGGATTTCGCGCCATGCCGGCTTTACGAGCGGCTTTCTTCACCCGTCGAAGTTTTACACCAACTTCAGGGATCGTGAGTTCACCGGAACCTCGCGCAGATAAATGACGAGCAGCAAGTTCCTTCGTTGCTGCGAATACCGATAAAATATCCTTTTTGGCTAACCCCGTTTCTTCCGCCAATGTAGTCAGAATCTGACTCTTCGTTTGCTTATCCTTAATTGCGCTTTTCTTCGAGATCGACATACTTCCTCCCAAGTTCAATTTAAAAACACGATCCATTAAACAAGAATTTGTCTAATATCGTTCGTGGCTACCAAAGTTACAGCAAGCGTCCGAGTTAGACAGACTCCTGGATCCTCTAGCAGTCTTAGTTATCGCCGAACTAATGCGTTTCCGACGGGCGTTTTATCGACGGCTAAAGTCGCTGCTACTCACACGCTACGCGACAGCCTCTAATATAGT
>JAQCEL010000146.1 GCA_027618655.1 Pseudomonadota bacterium
CTTTGCCGATCTGACGCTCGCTTATATACACGATCAGCAGTGCGTCGAACTAAAAGCCCTGAAGTTGTATATCTGGTCGTTTCGCGACGAGGGTGCGTTTCACGAGGCGATAACTAACCAGATATTGGACGATATTGTGCGTGCCTGCCAGCCGCGGTTTGCGCGGATCACGGCTAAATTTAACGTTCGCGGCGGGACCTACCCGACGATCACGGCGGAACACCGTGCCGAAAAATGGCAGGCTCCGATACCCGTGAAATTACCGTGAACCGCGCTCCCGACTCAAACCGATTACGCTGTGGCGCGAGTTACGCGTGGCGCGGTTTCGCGATCATTCGTGAACCGACAATTCGCGCTTTTGTTATCATTCCGTTGCTCATTAACATGGCCTTGTTTTCACTGGGACTCGTGTGTCTCGCGATGGGGCTGAATTACGTCATGGATGCGTTTCTTCCGGATTGGTTGGATTGGTTGGCATTCATACTTTGGCCCATTTTTGCGGTGGCCTCACTGGTCATCGTTTTTTACGGCTTCACCATCCTGGCAAATTTAATCGCAAGCCCATTCAATGGTTTACTTGCGGCGGCCGTCGAGCGACACCTTACCGGTCAAGACGCCGTGGTGGAATTTAGTTGGTCGGCGATGGGACGCGAGTTGCTACGTTCGCTCGGCGCCGAGCTGCACAAGCTCGGTTATTTTTTGATCTGGGCACTACCGTGCTTGTTAGTGTTCGTGATCCCGGGTGTCAACGTCATTGCGGCACCGTTGTGGTTCCTCTTTGGCGCCTGGATGATGGCGCTCGAGTACATCGATTGTCCGCTAGGTAACCACGGTTTGGCGTTTCCCCACGTGAAAAATGCCTTGCGTGGTCGCCGCTCACTGGCGCTCGGCTTTGGTGGCACAGTCATGTTTGTGACGCTGATCCCTATCGCGAATTTCATCGCGATGCCGGTCGCGGTTGCAGGCGCCACGGCCCTGTATGTTGAGCAATTAGCGAACGACTCAACGTTCGTCTAGATGCGCGGCATGCAGGCCGTCAAACATGACTAATTACATCGGTCGGTTCGCACCGTCACCGAGTGGACCCTTGCACTTCGGCTCGGCTGTCGCGGCGCTGGCTAGTTATCTTCAAGCGCGCAGTCAATCTGGCCGCTGGATTGTAAGGATTGAAGACATTGACCCGCCACGCGAACAACCCGGCGCGAGTGATGCAATCCTCAATACCTTGACGACTCTCGGACTCCTCTGGGACGCAGAAGTGACTTATCAGAGCCAACGGTCCCGCACCTATGACGACGCTTTAGAGCGCCTCCACGCGGCACGGCTTACTTTTGCGTGTTGTTGCACCCGCAAGGAATTGGCCGGTGGCCCTTATCCAGGCACGTGCCGCGACGGCCACGATGCTGCCAAATCCGCGCGCACCTTAAGAGTGCGAATTGGCCACGGAGAGATCGCCTTCGACGACCTCATTCAAGGACGAGTTTCCTTAAACCGACAATCGATTGGAGACTTTGTGTTACGTCGAGCGGATGGGTTGTACGCCTATCACCTCGCCGTCGTTGTAGATGATGCCGCGAGCGGTGTCACCGAAGTCGTTCGGGGGGTGGATTTAGTAGAATCGACGACGCAGCAGATTTTTCTGCAAAATGTTCTCGGTTACCCAACGCCTAGATACGCGCACGTTCCGATTGTATTAGACGAATTTGGGGCCAAACTGAGCAAACAGACGTTCGCCGCCCCGATCGACGCAATGCGGCCATCGAGCGTCCTGTTTAATGCGCTCACGTTTCTAGGACAAAATCCCCTCGTGGAATTAGTTGACGCAAGCCCAGAGGAAATATTGGATTGGGCGGTTCGGAACTGGCAGATTCGCTTAGTCGCTAAACAGTCGAAAGCGTCGTAACGCGCTCTAACTTGCTTATGGGCTGCCTGCATTATCCGCAATAAAGCTCTCTTTCAATTCCAGATAATTAAGGGCGACCCCGAATTCCGGATAATCTGCGATGACTTTGTCCGGTGGGCAAAACAACATACCGAAATGCGCCTCCTGCAACATTGAAATATCGTTGTAGGAATCGCCTGCGGCTAACACTCTGTAGTTCAATGATTTAAAGGCTTGTACCGACGCGCGTTTAGGATCCTTTTGCCTCAGTCGATAACCTGACACACGATCTTCCGAATCGATTTCTAGGCGATGACACAACATCGTCGGATAACTGAGTTTACGCAGCAGCGGTCCAGCCAACTCGTAGTAAGTGTCGGAAAGTATGACCACCTGGAACTGCGTGCGTAACCAGCCCAAGAATTCTTCGGCGCCATCGAGCGGTTCTAATCCATTAGCTGCTGCTTGGATATCGGCGAAACGCAGGTCGTGTTTGCGCATCAAATCCAAACGGTATTTCATCAACTCATCATAGTTTGGGATATCTCGCGTCGTCACCTTGAGCGCCTCAATTCCCGTTCTTTGCGCCAACCCGACCCAAATTTCCGGGACCAACACGCCTTCAAAATCCAAACATGCTATGTTCATAAACACTCGCGTTTTAATACATTGAGTTAGCCCAAATCATCGATTGGGATTTTTATACTATGCACAACCAGCAACTTAAGGGTCCCGCCGGGGCTGCGGGATTCTATCAGGCATCGCATTGATTAGGCAGGTAAGCGTTAGCGACTCGCGCCGCGCGCGTTCATTTCGGCGCGGCGCCGTCGGTCTCATCTTGAGTGCCTTAACCGTCGCGGTCGCGGTGGAATCATCCGTGGAAGTTGTGGCCGTTGCACTATTCAAAGGCAAAGCCGCGCTCAGCGTAAATGGCAAAAGGCGCTTGCTTAAAATCGGCGAAACGAGTCCCGAAGGCGTTAGCTTAGTTAGCGCGAGCAGCGATGTGGCCGTGATCGAGATCGAGGGTGAACACTCGAGTTTGCAGCTCGACGGAAAAATTGGTGGCGCCTATACCAGAGGGTTGGCAGCGAAGACGGTGCAGTTATATCCAGATCCAAGCGGCCATTATTTCGTCGATGGCTTAATCAACGGCAACCGGTTCCGATTCCTAATCGACACAGGTGCAACGGCCGTTGTGATCAACAGCTCGATGGCGAAGCGTATGGGACTGCTCTATGACGTCGACGGCGAGCCTACCTATGTTTCGACAGCGTCCGGCGTCGTTGCTGCGTTTAAGGTGACGTTCAATGACATCGAAATCCGCCATTTGGCGTTAAAACGCGTTGCAGGTGTCGTCATAGACGGAGATTTCCCTAGCGAGGCATTGCTCGGTCAAGCCTTTCTCAATCGACTTAATATGCGTAGAGATGGACAAGTCCTGGAATTACAAGCGCGTTAGCGCTCGACATCTGTTGAACGCAAGCGCGAACGATCCCACATAACTTCCTTGCCGTCACCGTGGCGGGCCAAGGTACGTGCCAGGACGAATAACAAATCCGACAGGCGATTAACATAGCGTATCAAAACATCGTTAATCGTATCGGAGTCTGCAAGCTTAACGATGACCCGTTCGGCACGCCGACAGACCGCACGCGCGAGGTGGCAATGTGCAGCTGCGCGACTTCCGCCTGGGAGTATGAATTCTTTTAACGCCGGTAACTCACTGTTCCAGCGATCGATAACTGCCTCAAGACGATCCACGGCACTCGATGGCAATAAACTCGATCCGGGGATTGAAATTTCGCCCCCCAGATCGAATAGGTCGTGCTGGACAGCCAATAAGGTGTCGTCGATTTCACTCGGAATATCGTCAGTCCTAAGTACCCCAAGCAGAGAATTTAGCTCGTCGATATCGCCCATCGCTCGAACTCGAATCGCACTTTTCGATGTTCGCCCTCCGTCGCCGAGTCCGGTGGTGCCAGCGTCCCCAGTACGCGTGTATATTTTTTAGTGTCGATTACCCATTGGTCTTTTGCAATCTTCAGATGAAGTTGGTAGTGACTCTAATGGCCCGTTCCACACCTGTCAAAAGCCGCTTAGGCACAACGCGTGAGTGTCATCGAATAGCTTGCTAGAATCGCGCGTTTGTAAACAACGGGTACCGGGCCTTGTTCTCGCACCCAGTTCTCTTAAACTCATGATCGACTCCCCTCATACTAATGCGGACCCGCGCTATTCGATTGTGGTCCCTTGCTTTAATGAACAAGACTGCATCGGTCCGCTGTTCGATGAAATCGTAGGTGTCATTGGCAATGACCCTGATTTTGAGCTAATCATTGTCGATGACGGGAGTAGCGACCAAACCGTTGCGCGACTTGTGGCGGCGCGTGACACAACGTCCGTCGCGTTGACATTGGTCGTCCACGGCGAAAACTCAGGGCAAAGTGCTGCAATGTGCACGGGAATTGATGTTGCACGGGGAAAATGGATCGCGACTTTGGATGGCGATGGTCAAAACGACCCGCGCGATATACCGAAACTGATCGCGGAGTTAGATAAGTATTTAGTCGCCCACCCGATGCTCGACGCGGCGCCAATAATCTGCGGATTTCGCAAGCGCAGAAATGACTCAAGGGTCAAACGATGGTCCTCGAAAATCGCCAATGCAGTGCGCTCGAGATTACTGAGAGACGCGACGCCGGACACGGGTTGTGGCTTGAAACTCATGTCAAGGGAATCCTTTATGCGTCTACCTCGGTTCGATCATATGCATCGCTTCTTGCCTGCGCTGATGCAACGGGAAGGTGCGACTGCCATTTCCATCGAGGTAGGACACCGCCCACGCGCTGCCGGATATTCGAAATACGGTATCAATAATCGCTTGTGGGTTGGAATAGTCGATCTCATTGGTGTCCTATGGTTGCGTCGTCGGCGCTTGCGCCTAACAAATTGGAAGGAAGTGTAAATGAGTACCGAACAAATATGGATCGGCGTCGGATTGTTTGGTCAGTTGTTATTCGGCTCTCGAATGCTCATCCAATGGATTGCGAGTGAACGCGAAGGTCGCAGCATCGTACCGACAATATTTTGGTATATCAGCATCGCTGGCGGGGCTGTTTTGCTGAGCTACGCAATTTATCGAGCGGATCCCGTGTTCATCATCGGTCAAGCAGCAGGGAGCTTCGTCTATATTCGTAATATCTACTTCATCCATCGCGAAAAACAGACGCGTTGAACATCGAGACGGCTACAAAGTCAACCGTGAATGAATGCGAACCAAGCCTAGCAACTGAACGCTTCCATCGTGCGATACTGGTCGCGCTCTGTATTGTCGTGCTATTTACTGATAGCGCCTCTAAAGAACTCCACGGCACCGCTGTGTTCTACGCGAGTTTGGCGCGCGAAATACTCGAATCAGCTGACCTTATGCAGATCTACTCTGATGATCGTGCTTATTTATTGAAACCACCACTGGTCGTTTGGCTTAGTGCGCTCGGTTGCAAATTGTTCGGACTCAGCAATTTTGGTGTGACTTTCGTATCGCGCATTGCGGGGGTCGGCGTGATCTTATTGACCTACGCCTTATTGCGGCGTTGGTGGAATCACCCGATTGCTTGGCTGGGCGCGTTCGCGATATTAACGAACAGTACATTTGTGCAATTCACCGCAACCTTACGCATGGATTCAGCGTTAATGTTTGGGTTGCTGTTGAGTGTGGTCGGTTGGGCCTACCGCGATCGCGCTTGGGGTGGGGCTGCGATGTATGGGGGGATCACAATCGCCGTTTTGAGTAAGGGGCCGCTAGGGTTTGCTGCGATTCCTTTGATCGTGGGTCATGCGATACTGATCCGCGAATCTCCGATCACGAGAAGCAACGGTTGGTGGTCGTTATTACTGCTGCCGATCGTGATTTGGTACGGGGTACTAACTAATATTCACGGTCTTGACCCAATTACAGAACTCGGTGCGGATACGTTTCGCGCGACTGCTATGCCTGGATTAGATCGCTGGCAATCCGCCTACCAGGAATATGCGCTCAAATCGTGGCGCCGCTATTGGCCATGGTTACCGTTCATCGTGCTCGGCGCAATGCTTGCCATGCGGCGCGTTTGGATTGCGGAACTACCTCGAAACATGCGTCTGACTTATGTGTGGGTACTGCTGTGGCTCGTCGTTGTCGTCATCGCTGCGATCGGCAAACCGGATCACGATATTCGCTATTTCTACCCCGCCTTGCCAGTCCTCGGACTTTTCGCCGGCGTCGGCCTGATGGCGCTGACAAAAAATAGATTCCCAAACTGGATACCCGCAGTGCTGCTCGTCGTGTTCCTTAGTGCGGTCGGGTGGCCGGGAGATCCGTCGTGGCGTGCGATGGACACCCGTGAGACGATTGCGCGGCTCAATCGAAGTATCGCATTTGTTGAGCAACCCCTAGCGATCGGTGGCTACCCAGTGCCAATCGGTCAAGCGCGACGCCAAAATACGCATCGCGACTGGGTGCATTTTTACACGGGGAAAATCCCAACGGTACTTTCCTGGGAGCAAGTCGAGCGCGATCACCCTAGATTTACTAAGGGCGTGTTTCTGACCCACAGCCGCGGTCACGAAGCGCGACTCGAACAATTTGGCCTAGCGATAGCCTTCACGACGAGCGAGATGATTTACGCGGTACCCCGATGATTCTGCAGTGGTATTTCGTCAAAGAAATATTCCGTGCGTTCGGCATGATAATTGGGGCGCTATTACTGATTTATTTTAGCTCGCGTTTCGCTTCTTACCTTGCGCAAGCTGCCGATGGGAAAATCGCGGCAGATCACATCTTTGGCCTAATATCGTTAAAGATGCTTGTCTCGCTCAAGGACTTGATCCCGATGAGCCTATACCTCGGTGTATTCACGGCGGTTGTACGCATGCAAAGAGACTCTGAATTGACCGCTATCCGGGCAGCGGGCGGCGGGCCTGGGTTACTCCTTTCGGCAGCATTGAAGCTTAGCGCGGTCGCGGCGGTTATCGTTGGTATTGTGACGCTATACGCAGAACCGCGCGCCGAACTCAGCCTAGTCGATATCCGTAACCAAACTAAAAATGAGGCCACTATCGCTGGCGTAAAAGCAGGCCGTTTTAAGGAACTTAGCGGTGGCACACGCATCTTCTACGCGGAAACTGTGGCAGACGATGAGCGCACTTTGCAAACGACATTCGTGCAGGTTCAAAACTCGAAAGACAATGGCTTGATGCGAGCAGAGAGCGCCCATATAGAAACCGACGCAAAATCGAAGGATCGTTTCGCCGTATTTTTTAACGGGATCAGCTACGCAGGCAACCCCGGGGCGCTCGATTACGTGATAACGCGATTCGATCGATACGCGCTGAGGGTGGAAGATAGCGCCCCGGAAGATGTCACCAATAATGTGAATTACATTCGCACTCTGGAGTTGTTTAAATTTCGTGGTCCACTCTATTCGGCAGAGTTGCAATGGCGATTCTCGGCTGCCATCGCAACATTAGTATTGCCAAGTCTAGCCATCCTTATCGGCCTTGCGAATCGTGGTTCGAATTGGTATTTAGGGTTAGTTACCGCTATTTCGGTATACTTTGTATACAACAACTTGTTGGGCGTCGGTAAATCCCTCATCAAGAATGGCGATCTTCCGTCGGGTATTGGACTATGGGTTTTCCATTTGGCCTTGATCGGGATTGTATTTGCCCTAATCGTTATCCAGCGCAGACCGAGCGGCTATCGAAGACGCCCAAAACAAGAATTGCTACGTGCACCCCGATTGCGATGACACCATAAATAATTTTCCTCTATTCGAGTAAATATGACGAAAAAAACAGCTAAAACTGATCGAATTGAATCGACCTTGCGAGAGCGCATAATGGTGCTAGACGGCGCCATGGGCACCGTTATTCAAAGCCACCGGCTCGGCGAAGCAGCGTACCGGAACGTTCGTTTCCGCGATCACCCGATTGATTTAAAAGGTAACAACGATCTCCTGACCTTAACTCAGCCGGAAATTATCAAAGAAATCCATCAATCGTTCCTGGAGGCCGGCGCCGATATTATTGAAACGAACACGTTTAACTCGACAAGCATCGCGCAGAGCGACTATGAGCTAGCGGATCTTGCCTACGAGTTGAATGAGGCCGGCGCGCAACTCGCGCGCAGCGTTGTCGATGAGCATCAAGCGGCAACTGCCCATGAGTGCTACGTTTGTGGCGTACTGGGTCCAACGAATCGGACTGCCTCGGTGTCACCCGATGTCAATGATCCGGGATATCGCAACATTGGATTTGACGAACTGCGCCTGGCCTATCGCGAAGCTGTGCGGGGACTGATGGCTGGTGGCGCTGATATTATTTTGGTTGAGACCATCTTCGATACCTTGAACGCGAAGGCAGCGCTATTCGCGGTTGAGGAGGAATTCGAAGCGGCAGGCCAGCGTTTGCCACTCATGATTTCGGGGACGATCACGGATCGAAGCGGCCGTACTTTAACAGGCCAAACCACGGAAGCTTTTTGGAATTCAGTGCGTCACGCTAAACCGATCAGTATCGGGCTGAATTGCGCATTAGGTGCAGCAGATTTACGTCCCTATGTAGAAGAACTGTCGCGCATCGCCGAGACGTTCGTTAGCGTTCACCCAAACGCCGGGCTGCCAAATGAGTTCGGCGAATACGATGAAACGCCAGAATCCATGGCGGCGGTGCTGGGCGAGTTTGCCGAGGCCGGATTTCTGAATTTTGTGGGTGGTTGTTGCGGTACGACGCCGCAACACATCCAAGCGATAAAAGATCGCACGTCCGAATACGCCCCACGGATTATTCCGACTAGGGATGTCATCTGCCGTCTAAGCGGGCTTGAACCGCTGAATATCACGCCGGACCATGGTTTTGTTAACGTTGGCGAGCGCACAAACGTCACCGGTTCGCCTAATTTCGCAATGCTCATCAAGGACAATAACCTCGAGCAAGCACTGATGGTGGCTCGTCAGCAAGTTGAAAATGGTGCGCAGATCATCGACATCAATATGGACGAAGGGATGCTCGATTCGGAAGCATTGATGCGTAATTTCGTCAACTTGGTGGCGTCGGATCCGGACATCAGCCGCGTCCCGATCATGATCGATTCCTCAAAATGGAGCGTTATTGAAGAGGGGCTGAAATGCCTTCAAGGCAAAGGCGTTGTCAATTCAATTAGTTTGAAAGAAGGCGAAGACGCATTCCGTGAACGCGCCCGGTTAGCCCGTCGCTATGGTGCGGCTGTCGTGGTGATGGCCTTTGATGAATTGGGACAAGCCGATTCGGCAGCGCGAAAATTTGAAATTTGCGAACGTTCCTATCGGATCCTAACAGTAGACATCGGTTTCCCGCCGGAAGACATTATCTTCGACCCGAACATTCTCACGATCGCAACGGGACTCGACGAACACAACGACTATGCGCTCGCATTCTTCGAAGCGACTCGCCAGATCAAGCAGAAGCTCCCCCACGCTCTCGTGAGTGGCGGCTTGAGTAACGTATCGTTTTCGCTACGCGGCAATAACCCGGTGCGTGAAGCAATCCACGCGGTATTTCTTTATCACGCGTTTAAAGCCGGTTTGGATATGGCTATCGTGAACGCAGGACAGCTGGGGATCTACGACGAAATTCCCCCAGAGTTGCTCGAACTCGTGGAAGACGTCGTGTTAAATCGTCGCCCGGACGCCACTGACCGACTCGTCGAATTCGCTGAAACAGTTAAAGATGGGCCGAAGAAGGAAGCCGAAGTTGAGCAATGGCGAAACGGCACGGCACACGAGCGCCTCGGTTACGCGCTCGTGAAAGGGAACGCGGATTTTATTATCAAAGATACGGAAGAAGCGCGGCTACAATTCGAACGTCCGATTCAGGTAATCGAAGGCCCGTTAATGGACGCGATGAATGTGGTCGGGGATTTGTTTGGATCCGGAAAAATGTTCTTACCTCAAGTCGTCAAAAGCGCGCGGGTGATGAAGAAGGCAGTAGCCTACCTGCTCCCGTTCATTGAGGCGGCGAAGGCCGAGGATGACGTGAGTAGTTCGTCCGGCAAGATCGTACTGGCCACGGTTAAGGGCGACGTTCATGACATTGGAAAAAACATTGTCGGAGTCGTTCTCCAGTGCAACAATTTTGAGGTCATCGACCTCGGCGTGATGGTCGCTTGTAAAGATATTTTAGACGCTGCCGTGCGCGAGCAAGCCGACGTTATCGGCTTAAGCGGACTGATCACCCCATCACTCGACGAGATGGCCTACGTTGCTAGCGAAATGCAACGGCGACAGTTGAATTTCCCCCTGTTAATTGGTGGTGCAACAACGTCACGCGCACACACGGCCGTTAAGATCGAACCAAACTATAGCGGCGGTGCAGTCGTTCACGTGAAAGACGCCTCGCGCGCCGTAGGCGTAACGACGAACCTCTTGAGCGAAGAATTGCGGGGCGGGTTCGCGAGTAAAATTCGTGACGAATACGCGACCGTTCGCGAGCGTCATCAACAACGGCAGGCAGGTATCGAATGGGTTGCCATTGGGGCCGCAAGAGAAAATAAATTCAACACGGATTGGCTAAAGTATGTGCCGCCGGAACCCAAGCAACTTGGCATCCAGGTGTTCGAAGACTTCCCGCTGGAAGATCTAGTCGAGCACATCGATTGGACGCCATTTTTCATTGCTTGGGAATTGGCGGGCAAGTATCCACGCATTCTGGATGACGAAATCGTCGGTGCTCAAGCGCGAGAGCTTTACGCGGATGCCCAAAAAATGCTCGCTGACATTATCTCAAACCGAACAATTCAAGCGCGCGCAGTCATTGGTTTGTTTCGTGCGAATAGTGTCGGTGATGATATCGAGCTATACGGCACTGAAGATGATCGCAGCGGCATCGCTATGGTGCACACGCTGCGGCAACAAAGTGTAAAACCCCCTGGACAAGCTAACTTTGCGCTCGCAGATTTCGTCGCACCAAAGGACTCAGGGGTGAGAGATTACCTTGGCGCTTTTGCAGTCAATACCGGATTCGGTTTGGAGGATATGGTTGAGCGCTTTGAAGCCGACCACGACGACTACCATGCGATCATGGCAAAAGCGCTTTCGGATCGCTTAGCCGAAGCAATGGCGGAGCGAATGCACGCAATCATGCGGCGGGAATTTTGGGGGTACTCGAACGACGACGGCTTGGATAACAA
>JAQCEL010000147.1 GCA_027618655.1 Pseudomonadota bacterium
TTTTGGCCGTTGTCCCAGCAGCGCAGTAGATTGCCTAAGTCCGACAGGCTGCTAGTGTTTGTAATCCGGACATCGGCGATCCAGCATGCGCAGCAGTGCCGGCCATGCAAGCGCATCCAGTGAACCGGGAACCATGAGGCTCTCGCCTTGTTGACGCGTTGTGGCCAAGGATTTGGCGGACGGCTGGTGCAGCTTCGCACCGCCCGACAATGCTCGAACCTGCATCGTGCAAGCGCGCTCCAACGTGTACAACATTAGAAAACAATCAGCGACCCCTTCGCCAGTCGCCAAGGTTCCATGATTGCGCAGTATCAAAAGCCGCTTGTCGGCTATGTCGGCAACTAAGCGTTCGCGCTCGGCCAAATCAAGCGCAACCCCTTCGTACTCGTGATAGGCGATTTGATCGTGGATCACCATGGCGGTTTGCGTGATCGGCATTAAACCGTCGGCCATCGCGGACACCGCGACACCATCATCGGTATGCAAATGCATCACAGCTTTGGCATCTTCGCGTGCCATGTGAATCGCGCTATGGATGCAAAAGCCGGCGGGATTCACGTCGTAACCGCTAGACAACACGATGTTGCCGTCGAGATCAATCTTGACTAAATCTGAAGCGGTTACTTCGTCGAACATCATACCGTAAGGATTGATCAGGAAATGATGTTCGGGGCCTGGTACGCGCGCCGACAAATGAGTGAAAATCATGTCGGTCCAGCCGTAATAATCGACGAGGCGATAGGCTGCGGCTAGATCTACCCGCACTTGCCATTCGGCATCGCTAACTTGTGAACGGATATCGGCGGGTTTGTGCAGCGCTTGTGCCATGGCGTTATGTCCCTTTATTGTGTCCTCGGCGCATCCGCGAAGGTTTCGGAGCTACCATCTGTGGCCGACATCCTAACTTATTTCTAATTTTTGCGGGATAGGCAGCCCATCCTAATTACGCTTCTCATTAAGTCAGTATTCGTTTACGTTGTGCCCCGCGCGCAATGACGAACTTTGACCTACAGATATCCTAGGTGAAATAGCGATGAGTAATTTCGTATTCCCACGTCCAGTCGATGAAACGCCTGTTCAATCTCGGGAAACCGTTGCAGGTAGTTGTGCGGAATGTGGCGCGCAGCAGTTGCAACGCTATCCCGTCCTATCGGAAGGGGGATGGTTTATGACCGTTAAATGTCAGGCCTGCTTGTGTTCCGCGAGTCGCGAGCCGTGGCATCGCCTCGGTCATGTCAGCTTGTTAACTGACGATCTAGATTAGGAGTTTGCCGCAATGATGGCTGTGGATGTAGGTGGGACCTTTACCGACGTGGTGGCGGTTGAAAATGGGGAAATATTGACGGCCAAAGTATCGACCGACAGCGAGCAAGTCGACCGTGGCGTGCTGGCCGGCGCTGCCGAGTTATCCGTGCATAACGCCAGCGTATTCAATCATGCGAGTACGCACGGCTTAAACGCGATCATTACGCGCGCGTTGCCGAAGATCGGATTCTTAACCACTTCCGGACACCGCGACATCCCAGACATTGGCCGCGGTTGGCGGCCCGCGCATGCCCTGACCGATCCGACGTGGCGCCGCTCGTTCGGTGATGCAAATAAGCCACTAGTGGAGCGCTATCTACGGCGCGGTGTGCTGGAACGAATCACTTCGAGTGGCGAGGTGTTTACGCCGCTAGACGAAGCGCAAGCGCGTAAGGAAATCGAAGTGTTGAAGCGCTGCAATGTCGAGGGTGTGGCGATTTGCTTATTGAATTCATATACGAACGACACGCATGAAAGACGCTTGCGCGAACTCGTCGTCGAGGTATTAGGCGACATTCCTTGTTCGGTTTCGAGCGAAATATCACCGCTAGCAAAAGAATACGCCCGCACGTCGACGACCTTGGTTGATGTCTTCATGAAAATTATCTATGAAGCGTACGCCAAGCGACTCGATATAGGATTGCGCGAACTCGGTTTCAATGGTCAATTGAATTTTGCGGACTGCGCGGCGACCTTGGTACCAGTAGCTGACGCTATGGCAAATCCTTTTCGAGTCGTCTTTGCAGGGCCAGCTGCCGGAACTGTCGGGAGTGCCCATTTCGGCGACCTAATCGATGAGCGCAATTTGCTCTGCGCCGACGTCGGCGGTACTTCGTGCGACATAAGCCTCGTCACAGACGGGCATCCGTTCGTGAATACGACTTTTGAAATCGAGCACGATCTGATCGTCAACGCCTTGTCCAATGACATCTCCAGCATTGGAGCAGGTGGCGGTAGTATCGTTGCAATATCGCCAACCGGAGATATTACGGTCGGTCCGCAAAGTGCTGGCGCGAACCCTGGGCCGGCTTGCTATGGCCGTGGCGGCGACGTTCCGACCATGACCGACGTTTGCGTACTCGCTGGATTGATCGACCCACAGGGGTTTGCTGGTGGCAAAATGCAACTCAGCATCGGCGATGCACGCCGCGCGATTGAAAAATTAGATTCGCCTTTGGCTTTCGAACAACGCGTACGTTACGCGTTTGATATTGGTTTGAACAATATCGCGGAAGGCATTTTCAATATTGCGATTAAGAATGGCATCGACCCGCGCGACTATACCTTGATGGCATTTGGTGCAGCCGGTCCGTTACTGTTACCGGCACTCGCCGATCTAATTCACGTGCGGCGTGTCGTCGTACCGCCGCATCCAGGTTTATTTTCCGCATTGGGATTATTGAGCGCCGATCAAGCGTACTCGAGTAGCCAAAGCGCTTATACGATCCTGAGTGAAGCGAACGCCGATTCGATTGACGCGGTCTATCGCGCACTTGAAGCGAAGTTAATGCAACGCGTAGGCGGGAGCAAGGATCTCATCGTCAAGCGATCTTTCGACGGACAACTCGTCGGCCAAACTTGGGAGACGCCGTTCGTTGAAGCGCCGGCTGGAAAAATTACGCCAGCGGCAATCGACGCGATGGTGCTGAATTTCCACAACGCCTATGCGGAGCGTAATGGGAATCGGTTTGAATCCATTGCCGTTCAAGGGGTGACTTACCGCGTGCACGCAGTGGTTCCCACCGTGAAGGTGAATTACCGGCGTGTGCCCGCCAGGACCTCGGAGCCACTGAAAAGTAGCGGTACGAGCGTGCTACGGTATCTCGCCGATGCGGATCAGCTAGCGCAAATTTACGACCGTGAATCATTATGCGCCGGTGACAAAATCGCCGGACCCGCGATTGTGCGCGAAGCTTTGTCTACGACGTACATTACGCAAAATCAAGTAGCTCAGATCGGCACCTATGGTGAAATTAGCATTGAGCGAAACGGGAGTTCAGTATGACGCAGTCAGCGAGTAGTTCATCCGTAGAAAACGCATCCGCCCGTTTGCGCTTACGCGATTGGAACGAAGATCAGTTTCGTGCCGCTTACCAATGCGATCGCTTTACCGCGACGGTGCTCAGTAATCGCTTGCGTTACACCGTCGAGCACATGGGCACGGGCTTAATGTATAGCTCGTTCTCGCCGATCATCCGTGAATGGTATGACTTTGCGATCACGATCTCAGGTCCACCGGATCTCGGCTTTCCCATGGCCGCCGTCAGCAGCAGCTTGGTCGTGTTCCTTGGCACCATGGAAGATGCAGTACGCAACACGGTCGAAGAATACGGACTCGATAAATTAAAACCCGGCGATGTGTTGTTGTGCAACGATCCTTACCGGGTTGGCACTCACGTGAACGATGTGTGTTTTATTCGACCGGTTTTTTTCGACGGCAAGCCGATCGCTTTTGTTAATTGCCGCGCGCACCAACTCGACATGGGCGGTGTCGTGCCAGGCGGCTTTAGCGGTACGAAAGCCAATATTTATGAGAACGGACTTGTGCTCGGTCCGACCTTGCTATTCGAACATGATAAACCGGTGCGTTCGACGTTCTCTTTGGTGTTTGATAACACGCGTCTAGCGTCATTGTTGAAACCCGACTTCATGACGATGTTTCAACAGTTGAAACTTGGCGAGAAGCTGCTCGTTGAAAGTATTACGCGCTACGGCGTTGATGCCTTTCGTGGCACGGTGCGTTACAACTGCGATAGTTCCGCTGAGGCGATGCAAGACGCACTGGAAAAGTTGCCGGACGGCATTTACTTCGCCGAAGATCAAATTGATGCCGACGGCGCGGGCGACGACGAAGAGATCCATGTTCGAGCCAAAGTAACGAAAGCAAACGGGCACGTCGAAGTCGATTTGAGCGGCTCGTCGCGTCAAGCGCGGACCTGCATTAACGCAGGTCCATTGGATGCTAAAACCGCGATCGGTGCAGCGTTTAAACTCTTGTTCGATCGAGAAACGCCGTTCACATCGGGCGCCTACCGCAACATCGATATCGTCGTACCACCTGGAACCGTGCTGAGCGCGATGCCGCCGGATGGCGCGATCATGTTGTACTGGGAAATTACTCAAACCTTATTAACTGCCTTATTGCGTGAACTCGGTCGCGCGATTGGCGAAGACGCTTTTGGCGGCGATTACGGCTGCGTCGCCGTCCATAACGCGCACGGACTGTCGAGTGACGGCGTGCCGTGGACGAACGTCGCGGTCAGCGGTGGCGAGCACGGTCCGTGGGGTGCAGATAAAAACCACGATGGCGATAGCTATACCGTGATCTATATGGCTAATGGATTGGATCCGGCGACGGAATCAATGGAGCAAGAATCGCCAGTGCTCCTGCTGCGTAAAGAATATGCAATTGATACGGGCGGTGCAGGCCATAATCGCGGTGGCGCGGGTGTCACGAAAGACGCGTTATGGCGTACCGACGCGGAGCACTACAGCATGCTCGTGCGCATTAAAAAGCCGACTGGCAACGGGGCTTATGGTGGAGCTGATGGCAGCGCGGGTGCGGCTTGGTTCTTTGAGCCCGAGTCTAAGGCGCTGGCCAATCCTGGCTGCATGGTCCCAATGAGTCGCGATGTGTATGCGGATTCTTTACCGATCGCGGGGGTGCTCGACCCTGACACTCAAGCTTTGGACCCCAGCGGTAAATATTTCTACTTTGGCCGGGAGCCAGTGTGGCGAACGCGGGCCGGCAGTTTATCGCGATACATCACGAATGGCGGTGGCGGCTGGGGCGAGCCGCATTCACGACACCCGGAAACTGTGATGCGCGATGTGCGCAATGGTTATGTCAGTCAGGCCGCAGCGCGCGAGACTTATGGTGTCGTCGTGCTTGGCGATCCGGAGTTTGATCCGGAAGGGCTCACGATAGATGCCGTTGCAACGGCCGCGTTGCGGGCCTGATAGCTGCGCTCGCTTTAGAATAATTAAGCGACAGGCTCAATATGATTCGAAAGCGGGCGTTATCGACTGATGGGCCGGTGGCACGCTTGACGAAAGCGATGGTAGCGGACAGCGACTGATCGTGTCGCTATCGGTCAGTCGGTTAGAAGATGTTCGTAGCGCTGATCAGTCAAGGTTTTCAGGAAGGCGATCAGCGCTGTCGCTCTTCGTTCGTTGATCGGTTGTCCTTGATCGAGTAATTCGATGTCGATAGTTGCAGGGAATTCCGCAGACTCCCACGGTTGCCCGGTTTCCGGATTAGTTTCACTCTGTTGAGTGCGTACTAAATATTTGTTGTAGAACAAAACCGCTGTGCGTAATTCCTTGAACACGCCGTTATGCATATACGGCGCTGTGACGGCAACATTGCGCAGAGAAGGCACTTTGAACTTGCCGGCATATTTGGCATCGTCAACCGCTGGGTTTGCGAGTAGACCCTTGTCGCGATAATTTTCTGCTAGCCGATTTAACGCGCGTACTCGCGTATTTCGTGGCAAGCCGATGTTATGGTATTCGTAGTTCGAAAATGTTTCGCCTTGCGCGACAGAAGAGGTGCCAAGCAAATGGCAGCTCATGCAGTTAGTCAATGGCGAAAAAAATAAGCGTCGTCCGATTTCTTCGAGATCGGTCATTGCGTATTCAGCACGCAGATATCGATCGTATTTGGAATCGTAGGGAGAAAAAAGCGCAGTTCGTTCAAATGCGCTGATGCTCTCCCCGATAATCTCAACGACTGCCGTTTCGTTATCAAGAACATTTTCACCGTAATATTTCGTGAGAAGCGCTACATAACCTGGGTTTTCGAGAATGCGTGCCAGCGCACTCGCGGGATCAGGTAAATCCATTTCAAGCGGATTAAACAACGGTTCGGTGGCCTGATCGGACAGGCGGCGCGCGCGCCCGTCGAGGAAGAATCCGCCGATATGAACGCCCGCGCTGTTGAGCTGAAATTCTGGAGTCGCAGCCGCGTAAGCGGTTGACGGAGTGTTGCGATCACCGAGCGATCGACCGTCGTCGCCAAGCGACGCGGCGCGACCCGTGCCATTGTCACGAGGATCGATGAATGCGATCGCTGGATCGTGACAAGTTGCGCAAGATTGGGTTCGCCTGCGCGAGAGATTCACATCGAAAAAAAGCATTTGTCCGAACTCGGCGAGTGCCTCAGGTTCTACTTGTGCAGCTGCTTTTGCTGACAGCGCTAACCAGGCAAGCGCCGCGATCAATACCAGGGCCAAGCAGCTGTAACGTATCCGGTTCACGTCCATCTATCGCGTGACGAAAGGCTTGGGTGGATCGGGAAATTGGCGCACTGCGTCATTTTAGCTCGAACGGATCGTGTGCTTGTTTGTAAATGGTCCGCAGGGTGTCATGTTGATTGGGCCGTGCGGACCTGCTCCCATCGCATTGCTGAGCGCTCATAAATCCACAGTTTATTTATTCGCGAAAAAGCGACATGATTCCGCCTCGCAGAACCAAACTCTAATCAATCCGTTAACAATAAAAATCGAGGACCGAATTATGCCCCATGTTAATCGCGATGGTGTGAACGTCTACTACGAAAGTTTCGGCAAAGGTGTGCCCATTTGTTTTCTCCACCCGTGGACCACGAACCGATACATTTGGTCTAACCAGCTGATGGAATTCGCCCGCACGAACCGTTGTATCGTTTCCGATCATCGGGGGCATGGATTATCCGACAAGCCCGCTCAAGGTTATGGCATTGACGAAATGGCCAAGGACCTTGTCGCGATACTCGACCACGCAGGTGTTGATAAAGCCGTTCTCGTCGGTAATTCGATCGGCGGCATGATCGCCATGCAGACCAACCTTTTGGCACCGCAGCGCGTGTTAGGGAATTTAATCTTAAGCAGTGGTACTAACATTGGTGCAGAATCACCGCCAGAAGTAGCAGACGCAATCGCAGCTGATTGGCGCGCATTTTTTAGTGGCATACTCGATGCGGCCGTATCCGCGAAGTCGAAAAAAGGACGACCCGAAATTAAGGCATTCATGGAAGGTTGTTTCCGAGTTGAAGAAAATTTCAACGAAGGCGTATTTTTTAGCTCGCTGCAGGATCCAAAAGGTGTTTTTAACTGGAATATTACTGACCAGTTGAAAAACATTAAGGCTAAAACGCTGATTATCGCGGGTGAGGAAGATGGTGCCACGCCGGTTGCTGCTAATCAGTTTCTTGCGGACAACATTCCTAATGCGTCGATTAAAGTTTACAAGAATGTTGGACATTTCTGCCAGCTCGAGAAGCCGTCGCAATTCAATGCAGCGCTACGGAAGTTTGTCGCCAGCGTCGCATAGATGATTGAAATCTAGGTTGCTACCGTCATGTCGCAACCTTTGATTAGATTAATCGTTGGTTGCGACACAACGGCATAACCGCGAGCTTTCGCCACCGAGCTAACAAGCCGTTGCTAAAGCGGGTATTTTAAGGTGCAAGTGGCGGACGCAGGGTGCTCCAGTCGGCTGCTTTCTCCCAGGCGCGTCCCGCGCGAAACAGCAGCGCTTCTTCAAAATGCCGTCCGACAATTTGAAACGACAACGGTGATCCGTTTTTATCGAGCCCGGCGGGCAAGGTAATTGTCGGGGCACCGGTCATATCATCAGGGGCAGTAAAGCGGACTAAATCATCGAGTCCACCTTCCTTCGCGCACATCGCCGCATAAGCACTCAAAGTTGGGTTGAGTTTCGCGTAAACCGGTTTAATCATCAAATCGATCGTTTGAAAAACTGATTCCATCGCGCCGCGTAATTCGCGCCGGGTTATTTCGGCATGCCCGTATTCTAGCCCGGTTACGGCTCTTCCGCCTTCGAGAAAACCTCTGAACACAGGACCGTAGCCGTGCTTCTTAGCAGGATAGGTCGCGGCATGGGCGAGTGCGGCGTCGGTACTACAGATCGGCCCCCAGGCGCGCAACGCCGGCTCGATCGGTGGCATCTTAAATGGCACGACGATCGCACCGGCTGCCTTCAGCGCGCGTAGCGCTCGCTCAATACTCGCCTTAATCGCAGGATCGACGCTGGCAAATGCATATTTTCGGTCGATGCCAATACGGATCCCTTTCACGCCTTGGTTAAGTGCGGCGAGGTAGTCGGGTACGGCACTTGACGCACTCGTCGGGTCGTTCGGGTCGCGGCCGGCTATTGTCTGCAGCATCGCTGCTGCATCGCCGACTGAACGAGTGAGCGGCCCGATGTGGTCCAAGGTTTGAGATAGGGGAAAGACGCCATAGCGGCTCACGCGCGACCAAGTCGGCTTCAGTCCGACCAGTCCGTTACAGGAGGCTGGAAATCGTATCGAACCGCCGGTATCACTGCCCAGTGCACCATAGGTGAGGCCGGCTGCTACTGACACCCCAGTGCCGCTGGAAGATGCGCCGCTCCAGCGATTCCCGGCCCACGGGTTAATCGGTGGAATGATGTCAGGATGGTGTTGCGCAAGTGCACCCTCAGTGAGGTGTAATTTACCAAGAATGACTGCGCCTGCATCGCGTAATTTACGCACGACCGTGGCATCGCGATCAGCGATTGCATTGCTGAACATCGGGATACCCGCAGTTGTTGCTTGCCCTTTCATGTCGCACAAATCTTTGACTGACACGGGCACGCCGTGCAGCGGTCCGCGCCGCTTTCCGTTAGCGATTTCTTTATCAGCGCGTCGCGCGTCTGTCTTGGCATTTGCTGCTAAGACGGTGACATAGCTTTTCAGTTTTGGATCGAGCCGTTCAATTCGGTCCAGCATCGCGGTGGTTATTTCTAGCGAAGATATTTTCTGCTTCGCGATCAATTTACCTATGTCGACCAAGCTCATGTAAGGCATATCCGAATTCATCTCACATCTCCCACACCTAGGTTGCAACGGGCTACCAGCCTAGCATCTTTCTGAGCGCAGTTGAGCGCGATTGACTAAGACGGCGTGTCGAAATTTCCTGTGCACCTAGCTAATTCAGCATCGCAGTTCAGACGGATCCGAAAAATTGCGAGTAGGTGCAAGAACGCGGCAATGTAACCGAAATCCTGTAAAAGGCATGATGACTTAGGCTATCATTCGCGACGTTCTGGCATTTGATGAAGTAAACACCAAGGACTATGTCCAAATTCAAGCGACGCTCACACAAGGCGATGTCAATTCTTGCGCTAGGCTGCTTGGTTCTTCGCTCGTTGGTCGCGCCCGGTTTTATGTTGGTTGCCGACCCTGTGGCAACCGGCAATTTAGCGCTAGTGCTTTGCCCCGCGCAAAATCGCAATATCAATTTTCAACGTCTCTCATCCGGTGATGCGCGCCACGATCACGCTCATCACGGGGCGGAACATGGCGAAAGCAGCAGCCGATCGACACACGATCACGGCGGGCCACTCCACACAGAATCGTTGGATTCTAGCTGCGGACTGTGGTCTGGCAGTGCGACAGCAAGCTTAGCCACCGGATCGTTCGATCCCATTAGCTTTGGCATCGCAGATGCTCGAATTTCGCCGCCACCGCGCTATTTCTCATCGCTCAAGTTTTCTCCCTCCCAAGCTCGTGCTCCACCAAGCGTCTAATCAGCCAGAAGATTAGATTGTTTTTCGATTGCGTGCGTCGTCAATGGCGCGCGTGACGAGTCTGTATTGGGGGAATCACGATGAGCAGGTTTGTTCGATTTGTTTGCAGTGCGGGGATACTTTGCGCCGCCAACCATGTGGTATTTGCTGACCATCCGAGTATCGTTTCTGGTTCTGAACGAGGCGGTGGATTGAATACAATTTCGACGTCAAGTCTAAGCGCAGGGCAATGGGTTCTTGGGCTACGCAGTGAAGTCATTAACAACGACCCTTTTTCAAACGCCGAGCTCGGCGGTTTTGCGGCAGCCGGTGAGGAAGGTATCCACGCGACTGACGAAATCGTGAGCGCGGTCGCTACGCTGGCGTACGGTTTAACCGACGATCTGGATTTAAGCGTGCGTATCCCATGGATTGCGCGCAACAATATCCGCGCGGGAGAGATCGAAGACGACGAACCCGAAGCGCACGGGCACGGCGATTCGGAAGGGATCGGGGATCTCGTCGTATTAGGCAATTATCGGATCTTTGCTCGCGGGGATTTGGAGTTGGCGCTGCAGGGCGGGTTGAAAATGCCCACTGGCAGGACACGCGTATCGGATCGTGGCGAACGCCTTGAAGCAGAATTTCAGCCTGGCTCAGGTTCGTGGGATTTCTTGATTGGGGGCGCGTTGAGTCGCACGTTTACCCACATCGGCGTACATGCCAACTTGCTCTACAACGCGACCACCGAAGGCGCTCAAAATTACGAGTTCGGTGATGCCTTGTTCTACAATTTGGCCGTTGTGTTCAGTCCGATGAAAGATCACGACCATGGAACGCATCAACATAGTGGCATTGTTGATGAGCTCAATTGGGATTGGATGCTCGAACTCAATGGAGAGAAACGTTGGCGCGGAGACGTGCACGGTGTCAATGACGCAAATTCAGGCGGGAACATTGTTTATGTGTCGCCAGGAATCCGGGCGTCGCTCCAACAATTCAGTGCGTTTTTCTCGTTCGGTTACCCACTCGTAGATGACTCCAATGGGCGCCAATCGGACGTCGATTTTCGGATCATGGGTGGGGTAGGGTTAGCCTTCTGATCACAGCCAAGCGTGTTGGGCGACTGAATCGCACCCGAATAGTACGACGTTATTTATCCGCAGCATCTCGTGAACTCGCGCGAACGAGCGGGTGGGCGGGAACGAACTTAGTTGCGAT
>JAQCEL010000148.1 GCA_027618655.1 Pseudomonadota bacterium
GTGACGATTTGTGCCTCCAGCACATCCGCGTCTCGGATCCTGCCGAGGTCATCGGCAGGCCCTCGCAAGCTCCGACGGAGATCTTCGGCCCACCGACGATCAAGTAGCGGTCCAAAAGTGCGCAAATCAGAACGCAGCCGACGGGTTGCCACGCGTGAGCGATGTATCATCTCTACGTCCGCAGACAAGTAGACTTGCGGCAGCAATTCGATAAGCCTGGCGACGGACTTCGCAATCGCGACGTTAATAATCTCTCCGGCACTCGGTTCCTTGGATAACGCGGGGATTGCCACGGGTTCGCCTTGAATTCGGATCATGCGCGGTACCTCCGTACCATTCGCGGCGGCAGATATTCGACAATACAATTTGTTTTGACGTCCGAACAGGTTACGCCGAGCGCCTTGGTCTCAGCCGCTGGTGACGTTATTGAGTCGGGGTTCTGCGATTTGATTATTCGCGCGGGCATAGCGTTTCCGTCTGGTAGCAGCGATTCGTATCTTTGCGTTGCCGACTATAGATTAACCGCGGTGGCGGCAAATAGCCCCACCACGCATTACGGGTCTAATGAATCCTGGGAGACGGCTGCGCTACCGAGCATCTAGATTAATAATTATTGACTCAATATTTATTGACCTATCTTTCCGGCTGCTGTTACGCTTCCGCGCATGCAGAAAACCATCGCACATCGGTCAAAATTACACGCCGCGCTCGGCGAGCCCGTTCGACTCGCAATCGTGGAAGAACTCGCGGTCAGTGATCGCTCGCCCAAAGAACTCGGAAAAAAGTTCGAGCTAACAACGAACCTGCTGACGCATCATCTCGATATTCTCGCCCACGTGGGCCTCGTCCGGCGCGTTGCCTCGAGCGGCGACCGCCGCCGCAAGTACATCCAACTCGATCGCGCCGCGTTCGCCGATCTGGGCATCGCCGCATCGCCGAATGCCGCGGGCGCACTTTTTATCTGCAGTCACAATTCGGCGCGCTCGCAACTTGCTGCGGCGCTTTGGCAAATGCGCACAGGCCAGGCCGCCATGTCCGCAGGCACCCACCCGGCCCGGCGCGTACACCCTGGTGCGGTAAGCGCGGCGGCCAGATTAGGTATCGATCTCAGTGCCGCGATACCCGCTTTGTTCGATCCATCTCAATTGCCTGCAATTGTCATTACAGTGTGCGACCAAGTGCACGAAGAAATCGAAACCGATTCGAGTTGGTGGCATTGGTCGATTCCGGATCCCGTTGCCACCGGGTCAAAGCGCGCGTTCGACCGCGTTGTCGCGGAACTAGAAGACCGGATTGGGCGGGTACTCGGTTCTCATCAAATAGATCCGCGCTCTACAACCAGCGCTGAAAGAACTACTGGCATCACGCGTGGCTAGATCTGATCTTTTTCGGCTTGCTCCGCAACTCAAGTCCAAATGCGCCGTGTGCAATGGCGATGCGGCCGAAGGAACGTCGAGCCCCGCGCACGGACCAGTGTAATGATTGGTGTCGGCATCAACGGCTTTGGCCGGATTGGGCGGCTCATCGTTCGCGCCCTGCGCAATCATCCCGAGCTGTGTCTCGTCCATATCAATGAACTGCATGGCGGCATTGAGGCCGCCGCGCACTTGCTTGAATTCGATACCGTGCACGGCCGGTATCACGGGACGGTCGCGACCGAGGGACCATCGATAATGATCGATGGCGCCGCGGTCAGCTTCTCGTCGTGCGCCGATCCTAGCGCGGTGCCATGGGCACACTGCGGGGTCGATATCGTCCTTGAATGCAGCGGTATGTTCCGGTCGATTGAGACACTCACCCCCTATCTCGAACAAGGAGTGAAAAAGGTTATCGTCGCCGCCCCGGTTAAAGGCGACCGCGTCCTGAATATCGTCATCGGGTGCAACGATCAGTTCTACGAACCGGCAATTCATGACATCGTCACGGCGGCGTCCTGTACGACCAACTGCCTCGCTCCAGTAGTGAAAGTTCTGCACGAGGCGATCGGTATCGAGCGAGGTATGATCACGACCTTACACGACGCGACAAATTCTCAAGTCGTGGTCGATGCGCCGCACCGCGACTTGCGCCGTGCTCGTTCGGCGCTCAATTCGCTGATCCCAACGAGTACGGGATCAGCGACGGCCATCACGATGATCTACCCGGAACTCGCCGGCAAGCTCAACGGAATCGCGGTAAGGGTGCCGCTGTTGAATGCCTCACTTACGGATGCCGTATTCACGTTGCGTGAAAACGTAACCGCGGAGCAGGTAAATGGGCACTTGCGCCACGCCGCCGAGGGCGAGCTTGCAGGGATCCTCGGTTTCGAGACGCGGCCGCTGGTTTCCGCCGATTACACGAACGACACACGCTCGGGGATCGTCGATGGCCCCTCGACCCTCGTGGTCGACCGGCGCATGGTGAAAGTGCTCATCTGGTATGACAACGAGTACGGTTACGCGCATCGTATGGCCGAGCTTGCGATGAAAGTCGGACGCTTATTGTGAATATCCGCAACTACGCCATCGTTAACCTTGCCTACTGCACATTCACGCTCACAGATGGCGCACTCAGGATGCTCGTCCTACTCCATTTCCACGAGCTAGGTTATTCCCCTCTCGCCGTCGCGTCGCTTTTTTTGTTGTACGAGTTCATGGGGATCATCACGAACTTACTCGGCGGATGGGTCGGCGCCCATACCGGACTCAACCGCACATTGATGGTTGGGCTCGCGCTGCAAGTATTCGCCTTGACGCTGCTTGCACAGCAGCAAATAAGCTGGTCGCCTGTACTTTCAGTAGCGTTCGTCATGAGTGTTCAGGCCGTCTCCGGGATCGCTAAGGATCTCACGAAAATGAGCGCGAAAAGCGCGACGAAATTCGCCGCCAACGACAATCACGGCGAGTTATTCCGTCTCGTCGCGCTCGTAACGGGATCAAAAAATGCCGTTAAAGGTGTCGGGTTTTTCGTCGGCGCCGTGTTGTTAACGTATCTTGGCTTCACGACGTCGCTTTACTGGTTGGCGAGTGCGCTTGCGATCGCGCTAGTGCTTGTCGTGGTCTTGCTTGACGAAGACATCGGACGATCGACAATACCGCCCGCGTTCTCAACGATTTTCGCGAAATCGACGCAAGTCAATCAACTCGCCATTGCGCGTCTGTTTCTGTTCGGCGCTCGCGATACCTGGTTCGCCGTCGCACTACCGATCTATTTGGCAGAACAGCTCGCATGGTCATTCGAACAGATCGGTGCGTATCTCGCCGCGTGGGTGATCGGCTACGGGATTGTTCAGTCCGCCGTTCCGCGCCTGCTCAAACGAAAAAATCGTTTAGCTAACGAAGCGCAGGCCGCCGCACATTGGGCATTGGCATTGAGCGGGATCACTGCTGTTATCGCCTCGCTCGTCACGTTTAACCTGTGGGCGAATGTCGCAGTGGTGTGCGGGTTAATCGTGTTCGGGATCGCGTTCGCGTTCAACTCATCGCTCCATTCCTTCCTGATCGTCGCCTACGCCGCACGTGACAACGTTACACTCGACGTCGGGTTCTACTATTCGGCGAACGCCTGCGGCCGCCTGATCGGTACCTTTGTTTCAGGACTATCGTATCTGTGGGGCGGCATGGGATTCGCGTTATGGAGTGCTACCGCGTTCATTTTTACCGCCTGGTTATTATCTATCGGCTTACCCGCACCGCAAACCTCCGACGAGCGGCTAGTAAAAACCTGAGCCTGCACAGATCGCGATAGGGAACGCTGTTGGCGGATCACTTTATCTAGATACGTTTTTTGATCAACTCGATTCGCGCAGGAAAGCTTCGAACCGCTGAGGGCCGGGTTAGTCGGGCGAACGGTGGATGGTTCAAATCCAGTCTTTCTGAACGATACCCGGTACGACACTCACTCTCAAATCGATAACGAATGGGAAGGTGTCTGAACCTGGAGCCCTGAAGAGACTTTGGAACTTCTTGGTCCCGCGCCAGCGCTGCAGGATCGGTGTCAGTTAATGGGAAAACTCGGATGCTGCTAGTCTTGTTTGCCCGCCCGTTGCTCAACGCACCTTCAAACCGACATAGTCACCCTTCGCCCTCCACTCGGCGAGCATTTCATAAAAGCGCAATCCGCCTTCCGGGTAATGGCCCTGCAAGAAACCGTCGCTGTTAGACTTCGCGTTGCCTTCAGCGTTGTAATAGCCTGGGGTACAAGCCTTGAGATAGTCGGTCATTTGGTTTGGCGCTGAAACCAGCGCGAGCCAGTCTGCTTCTGCCTGACGAGTCGGTTCCAGTGACGTGTATCCACGTGCTCTCGCGTCGACTAACATGGCCGCGAGGTGGCGCGAGTACTACGACAACGAGAACTGGACCGAAGACGGCGGACCCAGTCTGGTTCTTTGAAGACGTTCTTTCGGTCCACCAGGTTGCTTGCGAATTAGGCGAAGGGGACATGATCCAATAATTCACTCAAGGAGCCGACGCGCCCACTGGCATCGGAACGGCATTGATACGATTGTCGCCGGTCACGGCATAGCTGACGCCGCCGACGGACCCGCCTAGTTTAGTCGTGAGAAAGCCGATAAGCGCATCCGCGTAGCCAGTCGATAAAATCACCTTTCCATAGGCGTTGAAATCGTAGCCGTCCGGTGTCCCTGCGCTGGCAAGGAAACTGTTCGTGGCGATATCAAACTTACCAGCGAACTGCGCTCCCGTGCCCTTGTGCCAGACGACCGTACCGTCGGCACGGCGGATTTCGATGATGCGGTGACCGACCGTTGCATTGGGGTTGTAATCGAACTTAATGCCCGAAACGTGCCCGAACGAACCAGACTGATGCGGTAGCGCCGCGACTGCATTTTCGAGCACCAAGGCAAGGCCTGCGGGATCCACGTTTTGAATCACCGCCAGCGTATTTGTAAACGGCAGCGTGGCTTGCGCTTCGCCCTGGGTGATGATCCCGTTTTCGTCGTTATCGAGATCCTCGCGGATACCACCGCCGTTTTGCAGAGCGATTAGGGTATTTCCGTCAGTGAGCCCCGTTGCTTCGTTGGCCACCGCCCAGACGAAAGCATCAGCGATGAGGTTGCCGAGATTCGTTTCCCGCGCGCGGATCACATGAGGGCCATTGGTATCTCCCCCACTACGCTCGAGGAACACATCCGTCGTTGCGATCTGAGTGTTGTTAGCCACTGCCGTGGCGGCTGCGAGCGGTGCTGAAATATTCGTCTTCACACTCGCGGCCGGGTTGAGTGCGTGCTTGTCAACGACAACCGGTTCACCGCTCACGTTCGTCACCTCGCCATTGCTATCGAATTCGACGTTCAGTTGTCCGACATACAAATATTCGCCAACGGTAGTGACTACTGCGACGTTCTTACGGTCCGCGTCTAGCACCGTTCTTGGGTAGGCACCGTAAGCCTGACTCACGGTATTGCGCGCATTGTCTATATTAATTAATAACTCGTCGCCGCCACCCGCGATGACGATGTCGATACCTTTCAGTCGGCCGACGAGATCAATTTCGTTGTTTAGGTTTTGCAGGTGCGAGGACAGGATGATCTTATTCACGCCTTGATTCTGCAGTTTCGTGACTTCTGATTGAATCGCGTCCACAACATCACCAGCAGTGACCGTGCCCGGACTTGAGACGATACCGAGCATCTGCGTCGTCGCTCCGATAATGCCGTATTGCTCAGATCCCCGCGTTACGATTGTGCTCTTAGCGATGGTGCCAGCGTTCACCAGGCGCTGCAGATTCGCGTTTCCCGAGAAATCGAGGTTCGACGACAGGAATGGCGCCATACCGCCGTGGCTCTGATAAAAGTTAATAAAATCCGCAAGGACATCAGGGCCAAAGTCGAATTCGTGATTGCCGACCGTGATTGCGTCATAACCGATTTCAGCTAACACCAGCGCATCGAAATACGTGCGCTCGCCAATCGGTCCCGATGCGACACTCGCGTTAAATGCGGCGCCGGCAAGAAAATTATCGCCTGAGGAAATTGTCAACAGATCGCGGCCGGCGTTCGCGGCGCGCAAAGCATCCAGGGTCGCTGCGAAAGACGCGGCGCTGCCGAAGTTCGCGTCACCCTCGAGCTTAGATTCTCCGTCGTTATTGTGAAAAAGCGTGAGGCTCGCTGCAGTGACGTTAGCCGCGAGCGCCATCACAATTCCGAAGCCAATCATTTTTTGCAAGGCCATTTCGATCCCTTCAACGGTTCGCAGTTTCGTGTACCGGAATATCGTCGCCGCCACCAGTGACATTCTATTCATCGGGGACAGTATATTTATTCGCATTAACAGCTACGACAGGTCGCTTACTCCCCATCCCATCCACAAGGACTGACAATCAATCCGTTGCCTCGCCAGTGGCTTAAATAAATATACTGTCACCGAAATAAACCAATATCCGTCGGCGCCATCCCGTCAATCTTTGTTGGTGACAACTCCTTTAGACCCCTGAGCTCCCTTACAGCGACGGAAAGCATGGCGTAATCAACTTGCGATGCCGCATGCAATTCGCTGAGTAACTCTTTCCAGCGCGCAAGCGATCCCTGGTGACGCAAGAGCCAAGATTCGATGTACGTTGGTTTGCTTTCATTATCGTCACTGCTAGCAGATGCGAATGTGCTAAGAATTCTCGTGCTGAGTACGCGCCACTGAGCGTCAAGATCTTCGCGTAAGGCAGTCGCTGCCAGGATCTGCCAGCGATTGTCTTGCGGTAGCATTGCAATCTGTTCTCTCATCCACTCGAACTCTAAGCCTGCCCCCAGTTCAAAATACGACGAGGCGACTTGTCGGATAGGTAATTCGAGCGCTTCTGCCACTTCGACAATATCGAAAACTGAAAATAAAGCGCCTGATGCCGCAATACGCTCGGCCAACTCCAACGGCAAACCCAGTGCTTCTAAACCTTCGGCTACTTCCGTCAGATGGTGCTGTAGGGAAAGCGGCGCAATCGTATTAAGTTCGAAAATCAGTAGCCGAGCGGCGCCCGCGAATCGCGTCACATTGGTCTGGAGATCGAGCGGCTGTGCCCGGTTTCTCAGCAGCCATTGTGAACAACGCTCGACGAGTTTTTGAACCTCGAGCAGCGCAACTACTTGTGCCGAGGCCGGCACGACGTTATCCAAACACTCAATTTCTTCCCACAACGCCGGTAAGTCGAAAATGTCGCGCGTAACGAGGTAGGCCCCGGCGACGCGGTCACTGCTGGAGCCAGTGGCGTCTGCGACACGTCCAGCAAAAGTGATCCCACAACGATTGACGATTTCGTTGGTAAGTACAGTGCAAATAATTTCGCGCGCGAGACGGTGATCCGGAATTCGCTCCGCGAACCGCTCGCGCAGCAGCGACGGAAAGTAGTTCAGCAAGGCGTCCTGAAGAAACGGGTCGTCGGCAATGTTCGAAGTGAGTAAATCGGCGTAAAGCCCGATCTTAGAATACGCAAGCAACACTGCAAGCTCCGGCGCGGTATAACCAACGTGGTCACCCAGTCGCGCGGATATTTCTTCCTCGTCGGGAAGAAATTCGAGATCAGGATCGAGTTCACCTTGTGCCTGCATTTGCTGCACGAAACGGACGTGCTGCGCAAGCATTACGTCCGACTCGGCGCGCGCGACGCTCAACGCCTGCGTTTGCAAGTAGTTATTGCGCAGCACGAGATCGGCGACTTCGTTGGTCATTTCTGCAAGCAAATCGTTGCGGTCATCGAAACTCAAATTACCCGTTGCAACGATATTGTCGAGCAATATTTTGATATTGACTTCGTGATCCGAACAGTCGACGCCGCCGGAGTTATCAATAGCATCGCTAAAAATACGGCCGTCAAGTTTAGCGAATTCTATGCGCGCACGTTGCGTGAAGCCGAGATTCCCACCTTCCCCAACGACCCTTGCACGTAAGTCATCAGCGTCAATTCGAAGTGCGTCGTTTGCGCGATCGCCAACCTCTTCATGGTCTTCGTCGGAGCTTTTTACATAGGTCCCAATACCGCCGTTCCAAAGCAGGTAGACGGGCGCGCGCAGGATCGCCTGGATCAACTCATTTGGCGATAACACTGACTCCTCGATATCCAACAGCGTCTGAATTTCGGGCGACAACGGAATCGATTTGGTGGATCGTAACCAGATCCCTCCCCCTGAGGAGAGCAAGCTACGATCGTAGTCGTCCCAGGTCGATCGAGGCAGATCGAATAATCGTTTACGCTCAGCGTAAGCAACCTCCGCAATCGCACCGGGATCGAGGAAAATGTGCATGTGATTAAACGCGGCAACGAGCCGAATGTGCTTAGACAGCAACATGCCATTGCCAAACACATCGCCTGCCATGTCGCCGATACCGACAACGGTGAAGTCTGTTTTTTGTGTATCGACACCGAGTTCGCGGAAATGGCGTTTAACGGATTCCCACGCCCCACGCGCTGTGATGCCCATCGCCTTATGGTCGTAACCGTTTGAACCGCCAGACGCAAACGCATCACCTAGCCAAAAGTCGGAGCCTTCTGCTATGCGGTTCGCAATATCCGAAAAACTAGCCGTACCCTTGTCGGCCGCGACGACCAAATACGTGTCGTCGCCATCGTAGCGCACGGTGCGGGGCGCGGGAACAATCTTACCGGCAACGAAATTATCCGTGAGATCGAGTAAGCCGCGGATGAAGGTCTCATAACAGGCGATGCCCTCCGCCTGGATCGATTCTCGATCGCCGATGGGCAACCGCTTCGCAAAGAAGCCGCCTTTGGAGCCCACGGGTAGGATTACCGCGTTTTTCACCATCTGTGTCTTAAGCAGACCCAACACCTCCGTTCGATAGTCCTCGCGCCGATCAGACCAGCGTAGCCCGCCCCGCGCGATGGGTCCGCCGCGCATGTGCACGCCTTCGACACGCGGCGAGTAGACGAAAATTTCATACATCGGGCGGGGTTCCGGCAGCTCCGCAATTTGTCTTGGATCGAACTTAAATGAGAGTCGTGTAGGACAATCACCGTCCGCGCCGATCTGGTAGAAGTTTGTTCTGAGCGTCGCCATGATCAGCGCACGAAATCGTCGCAGTATGAGGTCCTCATCAAGCAGCCGGACCGCGTCAAGTGCCACGTCGATAGCGCTATTGAGCGCGTCCGTGCCGCGTGCGTCCGGCGCACGATCTGGATCGAAGCGGTGCTCGAATAATTCGACTAGCAAGCGCGCGATGATTGGGTTCGCGAGCATCGTGCGCTCAACATAGTCCTGACTATATAGCGCGCGCACTTGGCGCAAGTACTTCTCGCACGCACGCAAGACGACGATTTGCCGCCAATCCAATCCGGCGCGTATAACTAGGCCATTGAAGCGATCATTTTCTACCTCGCCTCGCCAGATCCGCTCAAACGCGTCGCAAAATTTCTTACGCTGTGGTTCGATGTCAAAATCCGCTCCTTCGCGATGGTCCATGCCGAAATCGTGTAACCATAATTGGCTGGCATCGGCGCGATCGATGCGGCTGGGATGTTCGTCCTCTGTTTGCAAGCCCATGTTTTCAAACACGGGCAGAACTTCGAACAAAGCAATTGGTCGCTCGGCGCGGAATAGTTTCAAACGCAGCGGATTGTCATTCGCTGCTCGCGGCTGATACAAACTCATCGCAATCTCACCAGGTCCGTCGCCTAAGGACTCCATGGTTTCGATATCTTGGACGGCTACGTGAACTGTATAACTCTGGCGATAGTCCGCGCGAAACGCGCCGCCATAAATCCGACACAAATGCGCGGCTTTGTCGTCGCCGAATTGTTCGACCAAGGCGTCACGAAGCTCGTCGCCCCAATTTCGCGATCGCCGTTCAAGTTCGCGTTGCAGAGCCTGAGCATCGTAGTCCGGCAAACCTGCTTCACCAACACGGAACGCGTAGTAAAGCCTTGCAAGGGCTGCTTCGGAAACACTGACGCTTAGATCTGCAATAGATCCATTCAATGCTTCACCGAGAAAATCTTGAATACCTTTGTCTATGTGTATATCGACGCGATCGCGAGGTACATAGACGATACACGAGACGAAACGCCGATAACGATCGGGATGAATAAAGAGCCGCACCTGTTGACGATCTTGAAGTTGTACGGTGGCAACGGCGAATTCGAACAAGGCATCGTCGTTGATCTGAAACAATAAGTCCCGCGGAAAACTCTCGAGAATATTGAGCAAGTTTTTCGCATCGTGGCTATTCTCTCGATAGCCGGAACGTTGCATCGCGCGGACTAATTTATGCCTTATCAACGGGATCGCCCGCGGATTCTGGTTATAAGCTGCTGATGTGTACAGCCCTAGAAAGCGCCATTCCCCGACGGGCGTTCCCGAAGCGTCAAAGCGTTTCACGCCGAAGTAATCGAGATGTCCTTCACGATGCACGGTCGAGCGGGTGTTGGCCTTGGTAATAATCAGCATGCTTGGTTCGCTGACAAGCTGGCGAATTTCACGTGGCAACTTGCTGAAACTCGCAGATTTTCCGCTTGGTTTACCGCGCAATACGCCAAGCGCGGAGCCTTCAACTGCAGTTAATTCTTCGCCGTCCAGTCCCATCGGCAGGGCGTATTCTCGAAATCCCAGAAAAGTGAAATTGTGGTCGTGAACCCATTTTAAAAATTCTAGCGCTTGCGCGATCTTCTCAGAGTTGATCGGTGGCGGATCAGATTCAAAATTTTCGATGATCTCAGCCATGCGCGTGCGCATCGGTTGCCAGTCTTCAACCGCAGCGCGTACGTCTTCGAGTACGGATCCGGTAGCAACCAAGATATCGTCGAGCGCACCTTGCGTGGTTTGCCTATCTATTTCGAAGTGCAAGAATGATTCCACCGTTGAACCATCAGCCGCTTCGATATCGAGCAAAGCCCCACCGGCATCGCGATTTATCGTTACTAGAGGATGAATAATCAAACGGGTAGCGAGCTTTCGATCAGTAATGGACCCAAAAAATTGGACACGTCGATAAGTGCTCCCTCAGGGTTAAGCTGCCAGCTTGGCAGCATCATAATACAAG
>JAQCEL010000149.1 GCA_027618655.1 Pseudomonadota bacterium
GGCGGTTTGATCCCTAAGCTGCCCGTGGCTGGCGTTCTATTGGCGGAAGGAATTTTGCAAGGAAGTTCGACAATCGAACGTCAAGATTTCCGCAATCTCATGGTTGAGGCGGAGATCGCGTTTCGCATGTGTAAACCTGTTACGGAACCGCTAGCGAACGTAGCGGCGCTTAAATTAGCGACCTGCATGGTGTACCCAGCAATTGAGCTTCCGGACGCTGCCGTCGAGAATTTGGACGAACTACTTAAGGATCTCCCACGACTTCGCAAAGCCTTGATCCCGACAAATATGCTCTCGGCAAACGTACTACTGGGCGCTGGCCGGGATCCTGCGGGTATTGACCTCAATAGCTTACCCGTGCGGGTTTCAGTTGATGGCACAGAGATCGCACGTCGCAGCGCTGAGCCAGCGCATGGAGATATCTGGGCCAGGACATTATGGGTTATCAACGACTTTATTCTGACTAATGACTATGAGCTAACATCGAAGCACATCATCATCCCAGGCGCGCTTACCGGAATACACCCAGGGAACGCCGGAAGCTACACCATCGACTATGGTGCGCTTGGCGAAGTCTCATTTCTCATCGTCGATTGAAACGAGGCTGGGATTTTTAATAATTTCTTTGGGACCTATCCCTCGACCACGTGCGGCTATCCAGTACTTAGCACGTTGTCGCTGCATCAGTTTTTACCTTGCGTTTGTCGAGTGCGAAACCTCGGCTACTTCGCGCAGCACAAATGCCTGATTCATTAATCACGCTAACTGCACCCCGCTCCGACGAGCCCCAGCGAGCTGTATTTTCGTTTTGAGTGGGTTAAACAAAGTTTAGAGGCATCTCATCACTGCGCACATTCCGTCTTCGCGAAGGGCACTGTGAGATGTACAACAACGTGTTCAAAAACCCAACTCGCGGCAATGAAAACCAGAACCATGCCGACTCCGGATACGATTGCTTCACTGTATGAATGAAACATAATTTCCCCCTATATCCTAGATATTTTTCCGTTCAGCGGCCGACTCTTTGCCTGCCCGCTTCAGAGATAATGCTAGGGGTCAGATGTATCGTGGGTGTGTCAAAACACGCTGACTATGTTACTGAAATGTCTCAATTGATAACCGAATCAGCTTGACGATTTTCTCGGTTGGAAGACCGTCGAACAAAACAAAGGCCTATTCGAAACGCTATCCACTCGTCGAAAAGGATTCCAAACAAACGCAATTTGATTTTCTTTGTGAGGACGTAATCCAGACGCGTGTCATAATCGAGTCGCAACAAATTGTCGAGGAATAGCAATCCATGAGCAAGAACAACGACCAAGAAGAATTCTGGAACGCCGACGGCGGTAAACGCTGGGTGGAAGATATCGACCGCCTCGAAGCGATGCTATCGGGTTTACGCGATAAATTAATCGCCTATGTGGCGGCCAAAGAAGGTGAATCCGCACTGGATGTCGGCTGTGGTGGGGGGATTACAAGTGCTGCGATTGCCGCCGCAGTCGGCACCCAGGGCTCAGTTCTTGGGGTCGATATCTCCGAGGTCATTTTGAACGTTGCGAGAACTCGTTACGCGAAAGTCGCAAACCTCAGATTCGCCACCGCTGATGCAGCGCAATTTCCATTCGAAGCTAATCAATACGATGTTATTACTTCGCGGTTTGGCGTGATGTTCTTTCCGGAACCCGACGCCGCATTTAGCAATTTGCTGCGCGCCGCAAAATCGGGCGCGCGAATGGTGTTCATCTGTTGGCGAGCGCTGGCAGAAAATCCGTGGATGGGCGCGCCTGCAGCGGCCGCGTTCACCATACTCACGCCGCCGGAAAAGCCAGCTCCCGGGACCCCGGGACCATTTTCGCTCGCCGATCCCGAAAGAGTTAAGCAGATCATGAGCGCCGCAGGTTTCGTCGACATCAATCTGTCGCCCATCGATGAAAAGCTGAATTTAGGCAAAGTAGACGAGGCGCTCAGCTTTATGACCAAGCTAGGACCGGCCGCGCAACCGTTGCGCGAGGCGACGGACGACCAACGTCGGCTCGCGATTGCCGCTATGCGGGCGGTGTTGGAGTCGAATAGTACGGACGGAGTTGTCTGGATGCCTGGTGCCGTCTGGCTGGTCGAAGCCATCGTCCCCTAGTTCTGCGCCTCATCCGGCATTGTGGCGTCCGCAATTGCGCTAGCGCTTGGACATTTCGACGCACGGACTACGAACCAATCTTAGGTTAACCGAAGCGAGCACCAAGACGCGCAATTAGGGCGGGCCGACAAAATTCAGCTACCAGACACATTCACCAGGCGGTAACTGTACCTGTAATTCAGTGCCCTGTTGATTGGTTTTACGTTCAAAACAGTTGCCGTTAATATCACGCAACAGACGTCTTCCAACCAGTCCGCTGATCGGCGCCGAGCGCGGCGGCGCATAGGTCGCGACTGGCGGCGGTGCATAGCTCACCACCGTTTGAACGGGACGCTGTACATAAACAACTTGCGGCGACGGGTAGTACTGCACAGCAGGATAGCGTGGTTGCGAGAGCAACGAGCCTAATAATAACCCACCGACTAAAAATCCTGCGTTGCTGCCATAGTGATGCCCCCCATGACCATGACCATGGTGCCCATAACCGCCGCGGCCGTAACCTCCAGCACTCGCTGAATTCGTCACGATTAAAAGCCCAACAACTAGACATATGCTTGAAAAATGTTTCATCTTGCACTCCTAATCCAACTTGAAAAACCAGCGACCTGATTATCGCTAAAGCTTAAAGCGGTAGCCACCCCATTCTCTCACGTAGCAGGCGCTAACGTCGGATCCAGGTGAACTCCCGGGAATCAGTCGCTTTGTGCACTGATTCGCTCGGACATTGGCACCTTCGTCGCCAACCGGCGACTCGGCCGATGCCTTCTTGATCGATCCGCACGATAGACCAATCTAGCGTCGAGAAAGTTCATTTCGGATCATCGACTAGTGCTTCGCGCGAGCCCTTGATTTGGCCAGTGAATTCGTCTCGGTGTTAGAGCCATCAGCGGCGGAATCCGACATCCAAGGCCACGTTCGGGCGGAACATGGTAGACAAAGTCTTTGAATCGCCCGTGCTTAAGCGTCTCTTGCTGCCCGGATATTGACTCTAACGCCACGCTGCAACACTATTAGTTTTGCTGCGTCGCAGAATCCAATAATTAACTGCGCGCGCGTCCCTAACATTACGGGCTTTGCCCAAGAGTCGATCTTGCCCCGACGATGAGGAGTCATGCATGAGTACAACAGGTGATAATCAGCCAACGAGCCCCGCAACGCTTACAACGAACGGTAAATCGTATAAGTTTCCAACGATAGCTGGAACGGTAGGCCCAAGCGTAATTGACGTATCGAAACTTTATGCCGAGACCGGTCAATTTACATACGACCCTGGATTCACCTCAACGGCGAGTTGCCAATCGAAAATCACGTACATCGATGGGGACGAAGGAATACTACTTTATCGGGGCTATCCAATCGACCAACTTGCTAAGCGTAGTAATTTCCTAGAAACGGCTTATCTATTGCTCAACGGCGAACTTCCGAGCGATACGCAATTCGAGGAGTTCAATCACGCCATCACCCACCACACCATGGTCCACGAGCAACTCCTTAAGTTCTTTTCGGGATTTCGTCGTGACGCTCACCCGATGGCAATTATGTGTGGGGTTGTTGGAGCTTTATCAGCTTTCTATCATGATTCAACGGACGTGAATGACCCGCATCAGCGCTTAGTCGCGAGTCGACGTCTGATTGCGAAAATGCCAACTATCGCTGCGATGGCCTACAAGTACTCATGTGGTCAACCATTTGTTTATCCACTCAACGATCTCGACTACACGTCAAATTTTCTGCACATGTGTTTCGCGGTGCCGGCAGCAGAATACAAAGTCAACCCAATCATTTCGCGCGCGATGGATCGCATATTTATCCTGCATGCCGACCACGAGCAAAATGCCTCGACCTCCACCGTCCGCTTAGCGAGTTCCTCGGGCGCGAATCCATTTGCCTGTGTCGCAGCAGGCATCGCTTGCTTATGGGGCCCCGCTCATGGTGGAGCAAATGAAGCCGCCCTAATGATGTTGGCAGAAATCGGCACTGTGGACCGGATCCCGGAGTACGTCCGGCGAGCAAAAGATAAAGACGACCCGTTCCGGCTAATGGGTTTCGGCCACCGCGTGTACAAGAATTACGATCCACGCGCTAAAGTGATGCAAGAGACCTGCCATGAAGTCTTAAAAGAGCTTGGGATCAAAGACGATCCGATGCTCGATGTAGCAATGGAGCTGGAACGGATCGCGCTATCTGATGAGTACTTCATTGAGAAAAAACTGTACCCGAATATTGATTTCTATTCGGGGATTACCTTAAAGGCAATCGGCTTCCCCACCACGATGTTTACCGCACTATTCGCACTCGCGCGGACAACAGGTTGGGTCGCACAATGGATCGAAATGATCGAAGATCCAAGCCAGCGGATTGGACGGCCGCGACAGGTCTATCGCGGACACACTGAACGCGAATATGTAGATATTGCTAAGCGCTAGCCTAGCGTCATTGGTCTCATCGCGAGCCGCGTCAGCGGCCTAGACGTGAACCAACGCAAAGCATAATGCGTCAAATCGGCCATCCCATCTCCACTGGGGATGGGATGGCCGGCCAGGCAAATAGAAACCAGTACCCGCCAGAAATCAGGCGAATGACATAGATGACGCGGATCCTCATCCAGGGAGTTGGTGGCGTTGGCGGTCTTATCGCTGGGGAACTTCTACGTGCCGGCGCGGATGTCACATTGGTTACTGGCAATCCCGCCATTACCGAGGCGATCAATCAGCGCGGCATTCGCGTTAAGACGCCGGACGACGAATTCTACGTCGCGGCAACCGCCTATAGCTCGATTGCCCATATTCCCGCCCTCAAAAATTTCGACTGCGCTTATCTCACGATGATGGCAACGAACGTCATCGAAGGGGCCGAGGCTGCAGCACCGCGCCTAACAGAAAATGGCTACTTTGTAGCGTTTCAAAACGGCTTCGTCGAAGAAGCGATCGGCGAAGCGGTAGGCGTGCATCGTGTGATTAGTGCAACAGTCGCTCTGGGTTCCACGATGGTGTCGCCCGGTGTCTACCAGCGGACAACCCAAGGTCGACTTATCGTCGGTGAACTCGATGGCCGCAGCTCCGCGCGTCTCGACGATCTGCAAACCACCTTAAGCGCAATCATTGATACCGAGATCAGCCGCAATATCGTTGGTGTCTTATGGGGCAAATTGATTTGGAACGGAGCCGTTTCTTGCCTCTGCGCCGTTTCTGGTAAGACGCTGGGTGAACTGTTCGATTGCGCAATCGGGCGTGAATTATTCTTGCTCGCGTTTCGCGAATCCGTGGATACAGCCCGCGCGCAAAACATCGAAATCGAGACCGTGATCGTCAAGCCAGAGAAGTACTATTTTGCTCATTCTGATTCGAATGAACGGCACACAATACTCCTCGAAAGCCTGACAGCGCTTGCGAAACTTTACGCTGGTGTTACCCCGTCGACACTCGAAAGTTTACGGCGCGGTCGCAAGACCGAAGTCGATTTTCTCAATGGTTATATTATTAAAAAGGCCATTGAGAAAAATATAGCTGTGCTGCTAAATGAAATAGTTGTCTCGATGGTGCGCGACATAGAAACTAAAAAGCGGGCGATAGCGCCATCGAATCTCGACGAACTTGCCCGGCGTTACGCATCAGCTACGACATAAGAGAATTACGAAATTTCAGACCGCACGAGATCGGCCGCGGCCACCATTGCGCAGAGTTTTCCAAACGCCGCGGTGCGCGTCAGATATTTCATTCCACAATCTGGTGCCGCGATCAGTTGGGTTGGAGAGATAAAGGGTAACGCGCGTCGGATCCGCTGTGCGAGCGTTTCAATCGATTCGATTTCGTTCGTCGACAAGTCGACGATTCCAAGCACAATCGTCTTTTTTGATAGATCGCTGAACACGCCTAGATCGAGGTGGGGTTGTGCCGCTTCGATCGAAATTTGATCAACGCAACAATCGGCGAGTTGTTCTAAAAACGAATATGCCTTTGGCTTATCAGCCGACACAATGAATCCGTAACCGAAGCACAAATGTATCGCCCTAGTGGTCGTAACGCCTTCGAGCGCGCGGTTGATTACTTTGATTCCATATCGATTCGCCCCGTCGGGATCCTCGCGTAACCAAGGCTCATCCAACTGGATCACGTCGGCACCAGCAGCCTGCAGATCCAAAGCTTCAGCGTTAACGGCTTCGGCATAAGCCATCGCCACGGCTTGCGGATCGTTGTAATAATCGTCGCTAGCTTGTTTGCTTAGTGTAAATGGTCCTGGCAAAGTTATTTTGGTTTCGCACCGAGTATTATTCTTAAGAAATTCCAGATCCGCGATTTCAACCGGCCCGGTTCGGACGATCGGAGCGACGATCCGCGGCATGGGGATCTCAAAGCCTTGGGTTTTGCGGATAAACGGATTCGTCGTGTCGATGCCTTCGAGCGATGTCGCGAATCGGTTGGAGTAACTTTCGCGTCGCATCTCCCCATCCGTAATACACTGAACTCCGGCACGTTCTTGGTCGCGAATGGCGAGTAGTGTTGCGTCGTTTTGTGCTTCTTCGAGGAACGGCCCGGCGACGCGCCAAATGTCTTTAGCCCGGATCCTCGGTACAACTTTGGCTTTCAGGATTTCTTGATCGACCAGCCACTGCGGTTGCGGATAGCTTCCAATCACGGTGGTGCGTAGCATTCGATCGATTTCGTTGGACATATGGCGTTACCTGCGGCGGTGTTAATTTAACAAGAGCTATTGTTGCGTCGGCACATGTGTACGACCCATGCCGTCCAAAACCCGAACTTGAACACCGTCACCCAAACTGTAAATGGGTGCTCATTCACTGAGCTTGTGCTTGATTTATTCCTAATCTTCAGCCTCATAGCATAGCCGAATCCTGGAGATCAGTGCCCAAATCGAGTTGAGTTTTTCACGGTTGTGGCGAATCGCTTCACGCCAAACGGAACGATGAGGCGTGAGACGACTCTGTCAATGAGCTTAGTTTGGAGTTCCCTGTGCGCAACCACTGAACGACTCATCCAAATTTTATCTCGTGGCGCACAAGATTCATCGACCAATTTGATTGCTGAGGTTTTTAACGACTTGGTCAAATTCTTAGGCCCCGCGGGGCTTCAAGATGACATCGCGGTCCTAGCGATCGCGATCACTCGTAAGGATCACTTGATTTAACTGAGTGGCCACCGCGCTAATGGGTTCGCTGCAAAGCGTGATCACAGGTGAGTTTGCCACATCGCTTGCAATGCGAAGACGGATTATGCAATGCATGATCCGACCAGGTGCCGCGTAAAGCGCAGTTACTTAACTTTCTTGTAGGGATCCTTTCCGCACGTACAGCCAAGACCGGAACATTGCAGCGTACCGTCTGCGTTTATCTCATAGGTGACCCCGCCCATTTTGAAGAACAGCTTACCATCGGGTTCCAGATCCGCTTTCGTGGTTGAGTCGATGCCAGGTCCTGAATCAATTAACATGAACTGATGTTCATGAGGTCTAATTTCGAGAGAAATTTCGGCGCCTTCTGCACCAGTACATTGCCATGTACCAACATACTCGGCCCCTGGGGCTGCTGCTTTTTCAGAGCTGCAAGCGGCTAAAAGAGAAATAAAAAGCACAACGGCAGTTACTAATTTCATATTTGATAACCTTTCATGGCGTCGATCGATTTTCGCGGCTCCGAAGTATAGCAGGATAACACGATTTTGGAGTCTGATCGTCCCACTGGATCGCGCAAATTACAGTAGGTAGCTCGGCATAAGTGTGGGTCCCGAATAATCACGCAGCTTGCGCAACGTAGCAATGAGGGAGACCGTGGACAACAGGAAGCTCAAGAACCTTTCTGGGTCCAGCTGATCGTACCGGGCGACCTACCCGCCGGAGCATCCTCGTCCAAGGATCGGTGCGTTCGCCAGGGATGGTAATCACCGCGGTACGACGAGAGCTGATGGCACAAAGCGGCGTCTTCCATCTGCAACGACAGCCGAGAACGAAGTGTCGACGTGAGCGACGAAATCAGAAATGAGAGGATCCGATCCATGCATATGAGGCCGCCAAAAGGACGTGGAATTTTCAATTAAATCATTCGCCATGGATTATCGGGACCCACAGGATCAAGCGGTCCACGATATTTGAGTTCGGATAATGATCCGCTGTTCAAATTTCATCGATGGAACGCTAATCTTAGAATTCTTGATGTCGCAGCAATAAAGACCGTGCCCTATGTTCCAACCTCACACCCATTTGTCGAACGACTTATCAGGGCCGTCAGGCGTGAGTTTCTCGACCAGGTAGCTTTCTGGGGCGCACGTGATCAGCACAGGAAATTACATTCGTTTGAAGAGTACTACTGCCAAGATCGTGTTCACCGTGGACTCGAAGGTGCAGTCGACGGCGCAAGGCTACCGGTTGGAAATAGAAACGTCGCTCGCCCCGATGACTACCGATGGAATTCCTGCTGCCGTGACTTATATCAATTGCCGACGGCGGCTTAATTAATCATTCGCACCCAACAAGCACGGCGACTAACTAACTAGTGATATCAGTAAATATCCGCATATATATATCATTAAAGCCGTGTACCATATGGATGGAGTGCGGTATCGCAAGCGCTTTCTAAGCGATGCGTGTACTAATTAATTCCGTGCTACAGACGCATCGCGCACCGCGCATAGCGCAGACGATGTCAATAGGTCAAACGGAAGTGCTCAAATCCAAAAGTTAGCTCAAGCTATGTTTAAACCTAATCCTTCATCACCGTCCGACCAGATCGATGGCGCTCGCACAGCAAAGCGCGAATCAACGACGCGCAATCCCGCAAAGCTAACTACCGTCGGTGTAGCCGGAGGCGGTCAACTCGCGCAAATGATGGCGAGCGCAGCTCGGCATCTCGACATCCGAACGGTTGTTCTCGATCCGGACCCGGACTGCGCCGCAGCCCAGAACGCCGACGAACTCATAGTCGGCGACTTCGGTTCCGCCGACGACCTGCTTGGACTAGCAAAGCGCTGCGACGTGGTCACGTTCGAAATTGAGCTTGTAGATGCACAGGCGCTCGCACTGCTTGAAGCCGGTGGGTATTGCGTCGCTCCTTCTGCGAAGGTTCTGACGACGATCCAGGACAAATTACTGCAGAAATATCTCCTGGCTGATCTGAAAATAGCGACTGCGGAATTTTGTGAATATCCCGGGCAAACGCGTCTTGAAATGCCATATGTCTGGAAAGCACGGCGCGGCGGCTACGATGGTCGAGGGGTGGCCGTCATTAGAGATCAAGACGATATCGAGTCTGCTCCTGATATTCCGGCACTATTAGAAGATCTCGTCGACATCGATAAAGAACTGGCCATTCTGGTAGCACGCGACTATTGCGGAAATATTGTTTGTTACCCGTTAACCGAAATCAATATGGACTCGCATGCACATGTTCTAGATATGGTCGTCGCGCCGGCAGATGTGTCGCACGACATTGTTGCGGAGTGCGAAAATATCGCCCAGATGATTGTTAATCAACTCGACTATGTCGGGATCCTAGCCGTCGAATTCTTTCTCGATCGCAACGGCAAAATTATTGTTAACGAGCTATCTCCACGCCCACATAATTCCGGACACTATACGATTGAGGCTTGCGCCACGTCGCAGTTCGAACAGCACCTGCGTGCGATAACCGGTCTTCCGCTCGGGCCAGTCGGGATGAAATGCGCCGCGGCGACGTTTAATTTACTCGGTGAGTTTCATTCCGTTGACGTGCCGCGCGATCCGGAGCTACACGCAGCGACGTCCGGGGTATTCGTGCATGACTACGGCAAAACGCCCGTGCGGCGTGGGCGAAAAATGGGTCACGTGACCGTGATTGATGAGGATCGAACGCAAGTGATCCTACGAGCGAATGCGATAAAAGCTAAGGTTTCAATCAAGGCAGCAACATGAGCGAACTACCGCGCCAACTGAGTGTATCGATTGTCATGGGAAGCAAATCAGACTTGCGCGTTATGCAATCGGCTTCTGAGTTCCTTGTTGAGATGGGGATCGCGCATGAAATCGATATCATCTCTGCACACCGAACACCGCGGCGCCTCCACGACTACGCAGCGTCCTTGGTCGAGCGAGGAATCGATGTGGTGATAGCGGGTGCCGGTGGTGCAGCGCACCTGCCAGGAATGATTGCATCGATGACGGTGGTGCCAGTGATTGGCGTTCCTGTGGCGACAACAAAGTTCGCCGGAATTGATTCGCTTCTGTCAATTGTGCAAATGCCGAGCGGAGTGCCCGTTGCGACGATGGCGGTGGATAATGCGAAAAACGCAGCGATATTCGCGGCGCAGATAATCGCTGTGCGTGAACCAGAAGTTCGCGCCAAACTTATTGCTTACAAACGCTCGCTAGAGAAGCTCGTCGAAGAAACTGCCCGAGATACGGCGAGCGTGATCTACCCTAACATCTGATTTAGGAAGTGAAGTGGTCTACTGAGACTGGACACCGAGGGAAGGCGTAAAACATGCCATGACGAGGTGAAAGGTTTGTTAGACCAATTCAGTCTCAGTATTGCAACGAAATCAGACTCAGAAAATAGACCATGAGAAATCGATGAAGCGATCATGCTAGGAAGAATTTTCAGTATTTGAGTCTTGTTTGCTCTGCCATCTCTGGCTGGCGCTGAGTTTGATGAGGATCAAACCGGGGCATAGTACATGTATCTATGGAACACGAGCCTGTCAGACAGTCCGTTTCGATTTCAGGGAGACGTGCAGCATCGAAACTGGGATCCAGGTGGCGAATTAAAACAACTCCTAGCAGCCTGTCGGACTTAGGAACAATCTACTGCGCTGCTGGGACAAC
>JAQCEL010000150.1 GCA_027618655.1 Pseudomonadota bacterium
AATCGCACGTTTTTGGGCCGTTGTCCCAGCGGCGCAGTAGATTGTTCCTAAGTCCGACAGGCTGCTAGCGGTTGAGAATTCCCATTAGCCCCGTCCGAGCGTTGAAATGATCATGACCAAAAACCTCAAGAAACGCTTCGCTCGCAATACGCTGGCAATGGTGTATGACTTCGACGGCACACTGACGCCGCAGCCGATGCAGGAATACACCGTATTACCGGAACTGGGTATCAGTGGGGATGTATTCTGGGCCGAAGTAAACGCGGAAGTAGCGCGCACTGGCGGCGATAGCATCCTGACCTATATGCGGCTGTTGGTAGAAAAAATCGATCAGAATAAAAAGCATTTATCACGCGACGCGTTGCGTAAATTGGCGGCCAATATTGAGTATTACCCTGGTGTTGAAACGTGGTTCGATCGCATCAACGAGTACGTCGAAGAAAAATCGCACGGCAAAGTTCAGGTTCGGCACTACATAATATCTGCAGGTCTGGGCGAAATACTCGAAGGCGTGAGTATTAAGTCGAAATTCGAACGGATTTATGCATCGGAATATTTTTTTAATCATCACGAAGCAGCGTGCTTTCCGACAATTGTCATCAACGACACAAGTAAAACTCAGTATTTATTCAGAATTAACAAGGGCCGCGAACGATCTGGCGAATCTATCAACGAATACATGCCTGAGCCGGAACGCCCTATTCCGTTTGAAAACATGCTTTACATTGGTGATGGTCTGACGGATGTACCCTGCATGACAGTAGTCAAGAACTACGGCGGTTTCGCCGTCGCAGTACATCACCCAACTAATAAGGCGTCAGTTGCCGCGTGTAGAGACCTCGCCAATGCAAATCGCATCGATTACTTCGCGCCAGCCGATTACAACAAACGCCGTAAACTTGAAAAGCGCGTCCACACGATCCTCGATTTGATTATTGCGAAAATTCAATTTGAGCACGAAAAGTTCAAGTTCCAACAAGAATCTTTCGATTAATAAATTCAGTAACACAATTATGTATTTGTTTCGTACTTTCGTCTCAATCCCGTTCGATCAATTTCTTAAAATGCTGGTCTTGTTATCAGTGGGGATCTCACTCATTGCGTGTAGCAAACCGGATTTCGTTAAGCACATGCCCTCGTTCCGGGAGCCAGAGGTGGTCGCCGCCCCAGTGGCGCCTGTCGATTCTCAGCTGACGCCACGTGAGCTGTTAACTGCTCGTCTCGTTAATCCCCCAGCGAACAGTGACTCGCCGCGTATTACCGTGGGGAAACTAATCGAATTCGCGGACCGCTATCTTTCCTGCGACTGTTCTGGACAGCGATTTGTCAAATCTTGGGAGAGACGTGCAGACGACTATCAGTTGACCACAAATTCTGAATTCGTTCGCCCACTCACGCTCGCTTGTCAGAGCGCCGGGGAGTCAACTGATTGTTTCCTGGCAGAGATTGACCGCGGGCCGCAAGTCGCCGATCTGCAAGCGCGATTCGTGCCTGGATCACAATTTATTCAGTTCATTTACGACAATGGCTTGCAATGCGAACGAGAGGGTCCTTGTCAGGCGCAAGACGACGGGTCTTAAACGTGATCGATCGCGCTCCATGCGACCGGCCGTCAGTAGCTCGCTTTCGCACGTCGCTCGTAAACTAGATTGTATTTGAGTGATCTTGCATCACGAACGAACAGTTTTGGTCAGTAGATGCAAACATAAAGGACATTTTCGTACTTAATGCTTGAAGGGAATTCGGTTCTAAGTAGCATAAGATGCGACTCAAAGACAGGCTGCTAGGCTACAAATTAACGAGAACCGTGGTTTTGCACTGCAATTAACGCCAGTAACCTTGATAAGGGAAAACGATGTCAGCAACTCCAGATGTAGATCCCGAAGAAACCCAAGAATGGCTTGAAGCACTAGACTCATTGATCGAAGCAGAGGGCTTAGATCGTACGCACTTCATGCTTGAGCAATTGATTGCTAGGGCTCGGGCCTCAGGGGCCTATCTACCGTATTCAGCGAATACCGCTTATATCAACACCATTCCCGCGCACAAAGAGGAATATACACCAGGCGACCCCGCCCTTGAATGGCGCATTCGTTCGATCAATCGTTGGAACGCGATGGCCATGGTCGTGAAAGCAAACCGCAAAAACTCGGAACTCGGCGGTCACATCGCGAGTTACGCTTCGGCTGCGACATTGTACGAGGTGGGATACAACCATTTCTGGCATGCGCCGAGTGAAGAGCACGGCGGCGAGTTGGTTTTCTTTCAAGGCCATTGCGCACCGGGTATTTACGCCCGCGCGTATTTACTCGGTTTGCTGTCCGAGGAAGAACTCGACAATTTTCGCCAAGATATTGGTGGCAAAGGCGTTACGTCCTACCCGCATCCGTGGCTTATGCCGAAATTTTGGCAGTTTCCTACGGTCTCCATGGGCCTTGGTCCAATCATGGCGATCTATCAAGCGCGCTTCATGCGCTATCTCGAGAACAGAGATTTAAGTAACACAGGAAACAGAAAAGTTTGGGCTTTTATGGGCGACGGGGAGATGGACGAGCCAGAAGCTTTCGGTGCGGCCTCACTTGCAGCAAGAGAGAATCTAGACAACCTCATTTTTGTCATTAACTGCAACTTACAGCGGCTCGACGGCCCAGTTCGCGGCAATGGAAAAATTATCCAAGAGCTCGAATCGGATTTCCGAGGCGCCGGGTGGAACGTTATTAAGGTTATCTGGGGATCGTACTGGGATCCTTTATTTGCCCGCGATACCAAAGGCTTGTTAGTCAAACGGATGGAAGAAGCGGTCGATGGCGAGTACCAGAACTATAAAGCTTTCAATGGCGCATACGTCCGCGAACACTTTTTCGGTAAATATCCAGAGCTCAAAGCGATGGTCGCTAACATGAGTGACGATGATATTTGGCGATTAAACCGCGGTGGCCACGATCCGCACAAAGTTTTTGCCGCCTATGCACAAGCCATGACAGCGTCCGGCAAACCAACTGTGATCTTATGCAAGACGGTCAAAGGCTACGGCATGGGCGAAGCGGGTGAGGGCAAAAATATTACGCATTCGCAAAAGAAGATGGGTGAAGAGGCCCTGAAGCATTTTCGCGACCAATTTAATATCCCGATCTCCGACGAAGATATTACCGACGCACCGTTTTACAAACCGGCAGAAGACTCGCCAGAAATGGTTTATTTGCGCGAGCGTACTAAGGCGATGGGTGGCTTTGTGCCGCAGCGAAGAAATTCAGCTGAGGCGCTGCAAATCCCCGACATCAGTATTTTCGATACCATGCTGAAAGGTACAGGCGAGCGAGAAATTTCTACCACAATGGCATTTGTTCGCTTGTTGACGGCCCTAACTAGAGACAAGCTGATCGGCCCAAGGATCGTGCCGATTATTCCTGACGAGGCTCGCACGTTCGGCATGGAGGGGATGTTTCGGCAGCTTGGTATCTACTCATCGGTTGGGCAACTTTACGAACCAGTCGATCATGACCAAGTGATGTACTACCGCGAGGATAAGAAAGGCCAAATTCTCGAAGAAGGGATCAACGAAGCAGGGGCTATGTGCTCGTGGATTGCGGCAGCAACTTCGTACACTAACCACAACCTGCAAATGATTCCGTTCTACATTTACTACTCTATGTTCGGTTTTCAGCGGATCGGCGATCTCGCCTGGGCGGCGGGAGATATGCAAGCCCGAGGTTTCTTGTTAGGCGGCACAGCTGGCCGAACCACCTTGGCGGGCGAAGGACTACAACATCAAGACGGGCACAGTCATCTGCTTGCGGCGACAATCCCAAATTGCGTTTCCTACGATCCAACCTATGCGTACGAGCTTGCCGTCATCATTCACGACGGAATGGAACGGATGTTTACGCGACAAGAGAACGTTTTCTATTACATCGCGGTGATGAACGAAACGTATGCGCAACCGGAAATGCCTGCTGGTGTCGCCGACGGCATCGTAAAGGGAATGTACTGCCTACGGCGAAGCGCGAATGCGCAAGTGCAACTACTCGGCAGTGGCACGATTTTGCGCGAAGTTATTGCTGCCGCCGAACGACTGCAACAGGAATTTAGCATCGCCTCGAACATTTGGAGCGTGACAAGCTTTAATGAATTACGCCGCGAAGGCTTGGACTGCGACCGCTGGAATATGCTGAACCCAGCCGCACAGCGCCGCGTAAGTTTCGTGGAAAGCTCACTGGCAAATGAAGTGGGACCGGTAGTCGCCACAACCGACTACATGAAGGCCTACGCGGATCAAATTCGCGAGTTCGTCCCGCAACGTTATCGGACCTTGGGGACTGACGGTTTCGGGCGGTCGGACACACGCGCACGTCTGCGCGAGTTCTTCGAAGTTAATTGCGATTACATCTGTCTGGCTGCGCTGACTTCGCTTGCCGACGAAGGAGCGATCGATGCTGACGCTTTAAGATCTGCGATTGCAAAATTAGATATCGATCCTAATAAACCCAATCCGGTAACGGTTTAACCAGAGGCGCCGCGTGGTAATCGTATGAGTACAAACATCTCAGTTGCTGTTCCCGATATCGGTGACTTCGAAGAAGTAGAAGTTATCGAGATTCTAGTCGCCGTCGGTGATCAAGTCGGGGTCGAAGATCCCCTCGTCACCTTAGAAAGCGACAAGGCGACGATGGACATTCCTGCGCCTAGAGCAGGTCAAATCGTCGAAATTCTTGTATCGCTCGGGGATAAAGTTGCCGAGGGCTCCGCCATCGTGGTTATTGCAACAGCGCAAGTCGCAGAGACACCCGCCACACCGGCACCTTTACAAGCACAAGCCCCGACAGTACAAGCGCAGGCGCCAACTGACGCACCAGTGAAAGCATCCGCGTCACCCGTGACGATCCCGGTTGCGGTTCCTGATATTGGGGATTTTGAATCCGTCGATGTAATTGAAATATTAGTTAAACCCGGCGATGTCGTTGCACGAGAGGATCCGCTCATCACCTTAGAGAGTGATAAGGCAACCATGGACATACCCGCGCCCAGTGCCGGGCGGGTCGAACTCATTTTGGTCGCCGTGGAAGACAAAGTTGCCGAAGGCCACGTTATCATCATGTTTACACCGAGCGGCGAACAACCCGCGGTGCCTAAACCAGTAGCAGCTGATCCGGTACCAACACCTAGTGCAGCTCAGCAGATTCCGCCACCAATAGAACCCAGTCCAGTCGCAGCGAGCAAGGAAATAGACCCTGCAGCGGCAGAATCCGTAAAAAGCGCCTACGCAAGCCCGAGTATTCGAAAATTCGCACGTGAGCTAGGCGTCGACATTCGCACGGTGCAAGGCTCTGGTCGAAAAAATCGGATCCTTAAAGCAGACGTCCAAGCGTTCGTAAAATCGGCGCTTAAAGACGGCCCAAAATCATCAGCAGGCGGACTGCCGATGATCGCTTCCCCGAGCATCGATTTCTCAAAATTCGGACCGATCGAGACGCAGCCGCTGAGTAAAATTAAACGCCTTACCGGACAAAATTTGCATCGCAGCTGGTTAACTGCTCCGCACGTCACGCAGTTCGACGAAGCGGACATCACGGAACTCGAGGCGTTCAGAAAATCCAAGGCCGACGACGCGAAAGCGCATAACGTGAAACTCACGTTGCTTGCGTTTCTCATAAAAGCGGTTGTGGTGGGACTAAAGAAATACCCTGACTTCAATTCGTCATTATCAAGCGACGGTGAATCGATCATCCATAAACAGTATTTCAACGTCGGAATTGCGGTTAACACGGAACGTGGTCTCGTTGTTCCAGTCGTCCAACAAGCCGATACAAAAGGATTGTACGAATTGGCCGCAGAGCTCAGAACCCTGAGTGAAAAAGCGCGAGACCGGAAGTTAACCCCCGGCGATATGCAAGGTGGGTGTTTTACAATTTCAAGCCTTGGGGGATTTGGAGGAACCGCATTTACGCCAATCATTAATGTCCCGGAAGTTGCAATATTGGGTGTATCGCGCTCGGCAATGAAACCTATTTATCAAGAGGGTGCGTTCGTACCTCGGCTCATGCTCCCCTTAGCGCTGTCTTACGATCACCGCGTTATCGACGGCGTCGCTGGGGCTCAATTCACCTCATACCTTGCCATGGTGTTGAGCGATATTCGGCATATTTTGCTGTGAGAGACCGCAGACCAATGCTTCGCACATGGTGTTGTGCGAATTAGTTTCCGGACGAGTTTTATCGCTCTTGCGCTCGGTCGCTGCTACTTGCTGCAATTGCCGCGCTGGTCCGCTTAGTTTGGCACGGCAGTGCGACTGACTGCTCTGCCATTTATCCCAATCTCCCTGAACATGCAGTGACCCTCTCAATGACAACGTCTCCGAAGGCCCGATTTTCGATTTGCTTAATCGAAGATAGCGAAGGCCGACTTCTGTTCTTGAAACGCTCGGCGCGCGAATCAATTGGCGCCGAGCAATGGGGCTTCTCTGCTGGACACATCGAGGAGGGAGAAAGTGCTGCGCACTGCGCGAAGCGCGAAATGAACGAAGAAATTGGTATGGATCACGAACTCATTGATGTTCAGTACAAGGGGCCGGTGCGGGACACGTTTTTTGGCGGCAAATTCGAAATTCACTTGTTCCACTATCGATGGATGGGCGGCTCCGTAACGCTCAATGAAGAACACACTGATTTTGCCTGGGTTTGCGCGCAAGATTTCGACCGCTACGACACGATGATCGGAATCGAGCAAGACATTGTATTGCTAGGCATTTGGCCGGCGGAGATTTTCCGCGAAGAGCGCTTAGGCGTGCTTCCTCGTGACTGAGACCGTCGCTTTAAATTTTCAAGAGACCGGCGATGGGCCACCCGTCGCGATTTTACACGGACTTTATGGCTCGCTTCGAAACTGGCGATCGATTGCGACCGAGTTATCTGATCAATATCGCGTGGTCTCGATCGATCTGCGAAACCACGGTGACTCGCCGCATATCGGGCCAATGGGATACTCAGCAATGGCTGCCGACGTCGCATCACTACTGGAACGGCTGTCTATCAGTGGTGGTTCGATTATTGGACACAGCATGGGCGGCAAAGTGGCGATGAGCTTAGCATTAAGCGATCCACATTTTGTTAGGCAGTTGATCGTTGTAGATATCGCCCCGGATGGCTACCCAAATGAATACACTATTTTGATCGACTCAATATCCCAATTGGACTTGAATCGCATTCATCGACGTTCGGACGCAAGCACCGCCCTCATGGATGGTATACCAAACGCGGAAATCAGGAATTTCATCTTACAAAATTTGGTGTTCGCGGCAGATTCACTGCCGGTTTGGAAGATCAATATCGAAGGAATTAAACACGCTATCGGCGACTTGATCGGGCCGATTCCTTACAGTCACTCCAGCAGCTTCGATGGGCCGACGTTTTTTTTGCGCGGCGCATTGTCTGATCGGGTCCAAGCGCAGCACCACGAAACGATCGGCAAGTTGTTCCCAAACTCGCACATTACGAGTATCGCTGGTGCGGGGCATTGGCCTCAGGTGCAGGCGCGTGGCGAATTTCTAGCGCACGTTCGACAGATACTAGAAGCAAAGTAGCGACCACGATTCAAAGACGGTGTGTCGTCGTGCCAGATTATTCGGATCGGTATCGGCTTTGACTGGGGCTCGGTGTTTTTGCTATCTAATCGGTCTAGACGTTCCTCGGCCGGGCAGGCACAATGCGCCCTCCTCAACTCGCATCGATCGATGAAATGGCCAAAAACGCTGTCAAAAAAGTAGTTCTCGCATACTCCGGCGGGCTCGATACATCAGTGATCCTAAAGTGGTTGCAAGACACATACGATTGCGAAGTCGTGACGTTTACCGCGGATATCGGGCAAGGCGAAGAGTTAGAGCCGGCTCGAGCGAAAGCGAAACAAATGGCGGTGAAAGAGATCTACATCGATGATCTTAAGGAAGAATTTGTCGGTGACTTCGTGTACCCGATGTTTCGGGCGAACGCCATCTATGAGGGCGAATACCTTCTCGGGACATCCATCGCGCGTCCGCTCATCGCGAAACGACTTGTTGAAATCGCGCGCGAAACCAACGCCGACGCCATTTCACATGGCGCAACTGGCAAAGGCAACGACCAAGTACGATTCGAGCTAGGTGCGTACGCATTACAGCCCGATATCTCGGTCATCGCACCGTGGCGAGAATGGGATCTGAACTCGCGCGAAAAATTGCTTGCCTACGCCGAGCAACACGCTATTCCCATCGAATACCAAGCCGGTAAAAAATCGCCTTATTCTATGGATGCGAATTTGCTCCACATTTCCTATGAAGGCGGCGTCCTTGAGGATCCATGGGCCTCTCCGGAGGACAGCATGTGGCGCTGGAGCGTTGCACCAGAGCAAGCGCCTGATGAAGCACAAATTATCGAGCTCGAATTCGAATGCGGCGATATCGTCGCAATTGACAGTGAAGTGCACAGTCCGGCGAGTGTTCTTGCGACATTGAATAGAATCGGTGGATCTCACGGCATTGGCCGTTTGGACATCGTCGAAAATAGATATGTCGGGATGAAGTCGCGCGGCTGCTATGAGACGCCGGGCGGAACAATCATGCTCAAAGCGCACCGCGCGATTGAATCGCTAACCTTAGACCGTGAAGTCGCGCATCTCAAAGACGAACTGATGCCGCGCTACGCGTCGCTCATCTACAACGGTTATTGGTGGAGTCCAGAACGCAAACTGCTCCAACGAATGATCGATGACTCACAGCAGCGGGTAAATGGTTCGGTGAGGTTATCTTTATACAAAGGAAATGTAATGGTCCTAGGCAGGCGGTCCACTGCAGACAGCCTTTTCTCCGGCCAGCTTGCGACTTTCGAAGATGACGCAGGAACGTACAATCAAGCCGACGCCGAGGGATTTATTAAACTCAACGCGTTGCGCTTGAGAGTCGGCGCGCAGCGGGAATTAAAGTAGCGTGCTCGCGATCAAAAAGCTCGGGCAAAGCTAGCACTCCCGTATGAGGTGTAGGATTTGTCCGGGATCTAATTTCTGTCGTTCGCGTTAGGGGACCTCCGATCGCCCAGTGTGGTTGATGCGCCCCCCAGCGCTGTCGTTTCAATCTTTAACCTACAACGCTCGCCTTTGTGACTGGCGTCACGCGCTACAAATTAACCATGTGAAGCTCATCACAGCAATGCGGGAGCTAATAAGTCGGCTAGAGATTAACCTCTCCGTTCACTCACGCGATTTGGCAAGCACACCTCGCCAAGTCGTTAAATTGCTTACAACGGTATTCTGAGAGAGACCGACATTGATTAGCGATAAACGAAGACTCCCTGAAGAAGTTCGCGACTACGCGAATATTCCTAGTTCAAATTTTTCATCAGTGCGCATGAAGAATGTACAGCGCGATGATTTGACGCTCATGCAAACCGAGACCGTGAGTCAGTGGTATGTACGTCATGCCAGTTCTTGGTGGCTCGTAACGAACGTCATTGCCGCCCTTAGTTCTGCCGTCGTTGCCTGCGGTCACGCGACACACGCCACCTTAATCACCTGGTTGGTATTTTGCGTTCTCAATGCGTATTTATACATGGGAATTTCCAATCGACTAATTCCCGGTATCCACGCTCGAGGATCAGAAGCTTACATCACGAACTTGTCGATGGCTCTCGCGTTCGGAACCATTTGGGGCATCGCGCTTTTTACACTGGGACCTCTGCTCCCGTTCGGCCCTGCCATATTATTGGCCGGCATTACCTTAGTCGTTTCAGCGGTTGCCATGTTCGTATTCTCCATTCATGTTGGGGCATATCCTCTATTTCTCGTTCCAATCGCACTTCTGGCGATATTCGGTTTCGGAGAAAATCCTGATCTTAATTCCGCACCTGCGGCCATCGTATTCGCGTCGGTACTCTTTCTAGGATCCTCCACTATTTTTGCGAAGTTCGCGAGGACGACCGTTGCCACAATTGACAACATAATCTGCGCTGGTGGCGCAGATAAAAAGCACGTTCAATCCGAACTAGGCATATTTTTAGATCTTCAGACGCGCCACCTAAAACAACTTATTCGCAATAACCGCCGCGCCAAGTCGACCTTAGATGCGATCGGTGAGGCTATTATTACGACAACGGAACGAGGGTTTGTCGATTACATGAACCCAATTGCTGAGGTGCTGACTGGGGTACAGTTTGCTAACGCGCACGGTGAGCATATCGATAGCATCGTCAAAATTAGGACTGCTGAAAATTCGACGCTACTGACGTCGCTGATCGAAACTTGCCGCCTGGAGGGTAATGTAAGAAGCACGGGCAATAGCGTAAATTTACTACGTAACGACGGCCTCGAATACGATATCGAATATCAAATTTCTGTGATCCGCGACGAACGAAATTGTATCGCCGGCATGACCTGCCTTTTGAGGGACGTGACGACAAGACAGCATTTAATTAGAAATTCACAATGGCGCGCGACGCACGATCCGTTAACGAATCTCATTAATCGTACAGAATTCGAACACCGCATAAACAACTTAATTGCCGGCGAAAGTGGCGACCAAAAACAGCACGCGATGTGCTTTATTGACTTCGATGATTTCAAGCTTCTCAACGCAACGCATGGTATCGACGCAGGTAATCAGGTGTTGAAATCTATTGCTATCGAACTGAAGCAAAAAATTCGTGGTGCTGACACCCTCGCACGAATTGGAGAAGATAAATTCGGCGTCATTCTCTATAGCTGTCCGATGGATAAAGCCAGATTGATCGCGGAAGGCCTGCGGCGGATTGTTGAAGATTTTCAGATGCAGTGGAACAACATCGAATTGTCATTCAGCATTAGCATTGGGGGTATTCC
>JAQCEL010000151.1 GCA_027618655.1 Pseudomonadota bacterium
TTCGCCGGCAGGCAATCCACCGGGCCCCAGCAGGATCTGACAGTAACGACGCGTTTCAATACGCCCATGCCCTCTGCTGAGGTGTGACGAAAGGTGTGACTAATAAAGCCAATTATCATGGAGAGGTGCCAGAGAGGCCGAATGGGGCTGACTCGACATCAGACGATTAGATTTTTAATCGACTCACACGGGTTTTCTGACACCACCGAGTTTTCGTGATCCAACGGCGCAATTGCAGCGCCTAATTAGAATAACGTGTAGATGAACGGCGCAACCGCAGAGCCTTGAGCCAGAACGATCAGTGCACCCAACGCTAACATCACGATAATAATCGGGGCCATCCAGAATTTTTTGCGTTCACGCATGAACGACCAGAGATCTTTTATCAATTCAATCATTAGAACGGTCGCTCCATCGCATTCTTAGACGGCTTGGTGCTTGGGACTCGATACGACGTAGCCTTCTCGTCAATTTGGCGTGTCATCGGATCCCGTCCAAATAGACGCATCACAAACCCGGTGGGAAAAATCACTAGGAAGAATACAACGCCGAGGACGACCGGAGTCGTAATTTTACTGATCAGCAGGCCTAACCTCATCCACGCCCGGTAGACGGGTCCGAGCGTTGTCGGTGCGGCAAGCCCCCAAATTGCTAGGCTGGCGCCCAACACCCAAGGCCAGATCGGGCTATTGAGTTCGAGCAACCAGGGAAAGAACAGTCCGAATAACGCGACAAAAATCGCACCGGTGACGAGGCCGAATTCACGTAAGCCTTTGCGATCCAATTCTGGTATGTCATGCGTAGTCATAGTGTTCAATCCAACTCGAATTCATCTTTCCACGAATCATCTTTTTGCCAAACCGGCTGATCCGCCTTGGCCATTAAGAATCTTTCAATAACCAGATAGTCCATCTCCGTTCGCATAAAGCATCGGTAAGCGTCCTCTGGCGTGCAGACGATCGGCTCGCCCCGCACATTGAACGACGTATTAACGATAATCGGGCAACCGGTGCGCTGTTCAAAATGTTTAATAACGTCGTAGTAGCGCGGATTGGTTTCCTGATGCACGGTTTGAATGCGAGCCGAATAGTCGACGTGTGTTATTGCAGGTATTTCCGAACGCGGGACGTTCAGTTTTTCGATGCCAAAAAGGCTTTCTTGCTCCTTTGTCATTGGCTTGCGAAGTCGTTCAGTAACTGGAGCGACTAACAACATATAAGGACTGCAATGGTCAATGTCAAAATAATCGGAGACCCGATTGGCAAGTACAGAAGGCGCGAATGGACGGAACGATTCTCGATATTTTATTTTTAGATTCATTACCGATTGCATCGCTTTACTACGAGGATCGCCAATGATTGATCGTCCGCCTAATGCGCGAGGCCCGTACTCCATTCTTCCTTGGAACCAGCCAATCACGTTTTCTTGCGCCAGGATATCCGCGAGTTGCGGCATCAATTTGGTATCGTCGAGGTTTTTGTAATTGGCGTTTGCGGAGTCTAGGTAACTTTTTATTTCCAGTTCTGAGAATTTCGGGCCAAGGTAAGAGCCCGCCATGCTGTCAGCGGGGTCGGCGACGCGAGGCATATCGAGGTATTCGTGCCAAACTGATAACGCAGCGCCAAGGGCGCCTCCGGCGTCTCCTGCGGCTGGCTGGATCCAAATGTCTTTGAATACTCTTTCACGCTGAAGGCGGCCGTTCGCAACGCAATTCAACGCAACACCACCAGCCAAACAGAGATAATCCGAGTTGGTTTCCTTTTTGACGGTGCGCGCCAATCGCAGCACGACTTCTTCGGTCACGGCTTGAATCGAACTGGCGAGGTCCATCTCGCGTTGTGTAACAGGAGTTTCTGGTTTGCGCGGCGGCCCGCCGAATAGATCGTCGAAATTACCGTTGGTCATCGTCAAACCGTTGGCGTAATTGAAATAACTCATGTCCATGCGGAAGCTCCCGTCGTCTTTGAGCGAAAGGAGCTTGTCGAGGATTAAATCCGTGTATTTTGGTTCGCCGTATGGCGCGAGTCCCATCAGTTTGTACTCGCCCGAATTGACTTTGAACCCGGTAAAATAGGTGAATGCGGAGTACAAAAGTCCGAGCGAGTGCGGAAAGTCGATTTCCCATTCTGGATTGAGTGAATTGCCATCGCCCATCCATACCGAGGTAGTTGCCCACTCACCAACGCCATCCATGCACAGTACGACAGATTCCTCAAAGGGGCTCGGAAAGAATGCAGAAGCGGCGTGAGATTGATGATGCTCGGTGAATAGCAACGGTGGGAGATCCTTAACTGTACAGTTCCCCGCAGCGGCCAACTCCTTCTTCAGCAAGTCCTTGAGAAAGTGTTTTTCCTTCAGCCACACTGGCATCGCAGCAACAAAGGATCGGAAGCCGCTTGGGGCGTACGCTAAATACGTCTCCAACAACCGTTCGAATTTGATCAGTGGTTTATCGTAAAAAACGACGTAGTTCACATCCTCCAACTTCATGCCAGCAGCATTCAGGCAATAGTTGGATGCACTCACCGGGAAGTGAGAATCTTGCTTCTTACGGGAAAATCGCTCTTCCTGTGCGGCGGCAACTATTTTTCCGTCGCAGACTATTGCTGCAGCACTATCATGATAGTAGGCCGAGATTCCAAGAATATTTATCACACAGATACACCAAAGGTCTTCAATCGGGCCGCTAAATCTGAATTTGCAGCGTTACAGCATTGCCTCAGGGTGTTTTGGCTGCTTTAATAACGGCTTGTCGCACACTTCGAGTAGAGTCTCGAAATCCGTCGTAAAAATACAACTATTGTTGAAATGTCTGGAAATGAATCCGCGCTAACATCTTGCAATTAAGTAGATTTTAATTACACTACCGGGGCCTGATTTGTAGTGGATTGATCGACAAAAATGAGGTGGATTGACAACAGCTTAGTTGCGGATCCGAAAATTCGGCGATTTTTTTGGGGTTTAGATTGAAGCCCGATGCGGACCGACCCAGTGGGGGGATGCGTAGCCGCGGTGTCTGCAAGCGGGTGGCTCGTTTTGCACGTAGAAATCGGTCGCTTGAGCAAGCGTCGGAAAAGACCCTAATCTAATAAAAACAATGCCCGGAAACACGATATAGCGCGATCGAATCGTTTAAACCGGAGGTCTTTGAGCCGCGGCTTGCAAGACCACCGCTGAGTTAGCGGAACGTAGTAGAGACAACAATGAACAAGCGACAAGACCCCAGCATTGAAGTCCTCCTTAACGAAGAAATCGAAGAAGTCGTCGAAGTTCTAACACAGCGAACGGTTCACCCGCTCGAGCCGGCCACTGATCCGGCTCAGCTGGCGATGAGCCGCGCTGCTAAAGCGCTGTCTAATCGGCAGGCCCATGATGGCCATTGGCTTTTTGAACTTGAAGCGGACGTCACGATTCCCTCCGAATACCTCTTCTTGCAATATTTTATGCGCACGGTCGATCGCGAACGTGAGCAGAAAATCGCTAAGTACTTGCGCCGGCGTCAGCACAGCAACGGCTCGTGGTCCTTGTACGAAGGGGGCCCTGGGGATATCAGCGCCACGGTGAAAGCTTATTTCGCCTTAAAACTGGCTGGGGACTCACCAGACGACGAACATATGGCCCGGACTCGCAACTGGGTGCGGGCGAATGGTGGAGCAGAGGCAGTGAATGTCTTTACGCGCATCACGCTTGCCGTCTTTGGGCAACTGCCGTGGCGCGCCGTACCAGCGATGCCGGTCGAAATCATGTACCTACCGAGTTGGTGGTTCTTCAATCTAAGCAAAGTCTCTTATTGGTCGCGCTGCGTCATTGTTCCTCTATTAATCATTTTTGCAAAACGTCCGGTCGTTAAACTAACGAAAGAGCAAGGCATAGCTGAATTATTTTTAACCGATGCCAGCGAACTCAAGCATATGGATCGCTTTAAATCCGGAAAGCCGCTGCAGAACGCCTTTTTGCTATTCGACCGTGTGCTTAAGGTCGTCGACCGGTTCACGCCGAATTGGGTACGCCAGCCAGCGCTGCGTCGCGCAGAAAACTGGATGCGGGAACATTCGAAAGGTAAGGGCGGCTTGGGCGCAATTTATCCGGCGATGGCAAATGCCGCGGTCGCGCTACGCGCGCTTGGCGCGCCGGAAAACGACCCGGATTTCTTGCGGACAATGCAGGCGATCGAGTACCTCCTAATCGACAAACAGCAAGAAGCCTATTGCCAGCCGTGTGTATCGCCGATTTGGGACACCTGCTTATCTCTCACAGCGCTAACTGAAGCGGGAGCGCATCCCGATCATCCGGCGGTGCAACAGGCCGTAGACTGGTTACTCGATCAGCAGATTTTCGTCGAAGGAGACTGGTCCAGCCAGGCTAAGAAGTTAGCACCCGGTGGCTGGGCTTTCCAATTTGAGAATGATAAGTACCCCGACGTGGACGATACCGGAATGGTGCTTATGTCGCTTATCCGAGCCGGCGTTCATGACAAGGAAAACAAGGTGAAACGCATCAACCAAGCCGTCAACTGGGTACTTGGAATGCAGAATAAAGACGGTAGTTGGGGCGCTTTCGATATCGGGAACGATCACGAATATTTAAACAATATTCCATTCGCCGACCATGGCGCCTTGGTCGATCCTGGCACGGCAGACTTAACCGCGCGTTGCGTTGAACTACTGGCAATGCTGGGCTACGACCAAAATTTCCCACCCTTACATAAGGCGCTTCAGTTCCTTGAGAACGACCAGGAAGAGTTCGGCGCTTGGTACGGACGTTGGGGCGTGAATTACATTTATGGGACCTGGAGCGTGCTCGCCGCGGTGGGTGTCATCGGCGAAGATGTCGCCAAGCCCTACATTCGTAAAGCGATTGCATGGCTAAAAGATATCCAAAATGCCGACGGCGGGTGGGGTGAAAGCTGCAATAGTTACGACGATCCCATACTCCGCGGTAAGGGCGAAACCACGGCATCCCAAACAGCCTGGGCGTTGCTCGGCCTGATGGCCGTCGGTGAGGTGGATTCCGTCGAAGTGGAACGCGGTATCGAGTACCTGGTCCGCACGCAAAACGACGCAGGCGAGTGGGATGAGGAAGCCTATACTGGGACTGGTTTTCCGCGTGTGTTCTATCTTCGCTACCATGGTTATAGTCGCTATTTTCCACTATGGGCTTTGGCGTCGTATGCGCGGCTTCGCCGTGGACTGCCAACACGCCAATCTGAAATCATGGAACAAGGTTGGATTGAGTTAGGACCGCTTCCGGTTTTAGCCTCAGCCTAGTTGCGCGCGTGAAGAACAGGCATTCGGCATTGCCGGATGCTTGTCTTTGACTGCAGTCTTCGGGAAGATCACGAGAATCGGCAGCGCGAGCACCTCGATTTGTACCTCTTCTTGCGTTAAATATCACTAATACTGCTGCCTATTGTGCAAGCGTCGCCTGAAGAACCAGCCGGCGGAGTCAATGAACCGGAGAATATCGCATGTCTGAATACGTGGCCCCCATCGCGGATATGAAATTTGTCATCGAGCATATTGCTGGCCTCGATCAGTTGCGTAGCATCGACGGATTTTCTGATGCGACCCCGGAATTAGTTGAAGCAATTCTCGAAGAAGCTGCGAAACTCGCGACGGAAGTTCTCTCGCCATTGAATCGAGTCGGCGACTTGGAAGGGTCGAAACTGGTCGGAGACAGCGTTCAAACACCGCCGGGTTGGCGCGAAGCGTACACCACATTCATCGAAGCAGGATGGGCGAGCCTAGCCGGAGAACCCGAATTTGGTGGGCAAGGGTTACCAAAACTAGTCGCTACTGCCGTCAGCGAAATGTGGAATTCCGCGAACTTGTCCTTCGCCCTATGCCCAATGCTAACGCAAGGTGCGCTCGATGCGATCGCGCATCATGCAGCGCAACACTTCAAAGAGTTGTACGTTGCGAAACTTATTTCCGGCGAATGGACCGGAACAATGAATTTAACTGAGCCGCAAGCAGGTTCGGATCTTAGTGCGGTGCGCACGAAAGCGGTTCCGGAAGGTGACCACTACCGCATATCGGGTCAAAAAATATTCATCACTTATGGCGAACACGATCTCACGGAAAACATTATCCACATGGTTCTCGCCAGGACCCCGGATGCGCCGGCCGGTACACGTGGAATCTCGCTGTTTATCGTGCCGAAGTTCCTGGTCTCCCCGGACGGTAGTTTAGGCGAGCGCAACGATCTGCGTTGCGTATCGCTAGAGCACAAATTGGGCATTCATGCGAGCCCAACGGCGGTCATGTCATACGGTGACAAGGGTGGGGCGATCGGCTATTTGGTCGGTGAGGAAAATCGCGGGCTCAGCTACATGTTCACGATGATGAACTCGGCGCGCCATGCCGTCGGACTTGAAGGGGTCGCGATAACCGAGCGTGCTTACCAACGAGCGCTAGAATTCGCGCGCGATCGTATTCAGGGCCAACCGATTGGTCCGAGCGGCGGACAGCGCGCCGCGATTATTGAACATCCCGACGTGCGGCGCATGCTGATGTTGATGAAATGTCATGCGGAAGCGATGCGTTCGCTCGCTTATGTGTGCGCGACGGCTTATGACCTAGCGGCGCGTAGCGCCGATAAAGCAACGGCTGCGTACGCGGGTCGGCGTGGCGATTTCTTGACCCCGATCGTCAAGGGCTGGAGCACGGAGATGGGCATCGAATTGGCGTCACTCGGTGTACAGATTCATGGCGGTATGGGATTCATTGAAGAAACCGGTGCCGCCCAGTTGCTTCGTGACGCTCGAATTACCACCATTTACGAAGGCACGACGGGTATCCAGGCAGCCGATTTGGTCGGACGCAAAACCCTGCGTGATGGCGGCGCGGCGGCCAAGGAATTACTCGAAGAGATAGCGGCAGTGGTCGCGAAAATGTCTGAATCCGAGCCGCAATTGGCCGACATTCGTCGCGCTCTGGACGTCGGCGTCCGCGATGTTCGTACGGTACTTGAGTGGATGGTAACCGCCGAGCGCGAAGATCCTCGTCTGCCAGCGGCTGCATCCGGGCACTACCTGAAATTATGGGGCGTGGTTTGCGGTGGTTGGCAGATGGCCAAGGCCGCGCAAGTCTGTTGGGAGAAACTCGGCAAAGAGGAAATTGAGGATACGTTTCTAAAGACGAAGATCGCCACGGCTCATTTTTACGCCGGCCAAGTCATGCCGCAAACGCAGGCACTAACGGCAACCATCGTCAGCGGTTCTGCATCCGTGTTGTCGCTCGATGCTGCGAATTTCTGAGCGCAAGACGACCGCTCGATGGACGCTACTCGCCGATGTTACGGTCATCTGTTATCGTCGCCGTTCTGAACCATACGGCGATTAGCAATGTCTTGGCCTTGGCTAGAAAAGATTGACCACGCGTTTGCTCGTTGGCAGTTGAAACGTTGCCGGAACATTAATGACTTGCGATCGGCAGCGCGCATCCGCATGCCGAGCCCCATGTTCCACTACATGGACGGCGGTGCCGAAGATGAAGTCAATCTTAGGCGCAGCTGCAGTAGTTTTGACGACTACGAATTGCTGCCAAGAAACCTCAACGACATTAGTCACATCGATCCGTCCACCACGATCTTAGGCCAAGCTGTCGATATACCGGTGTTTTGCGCTCCGACCGGAATGTCGCGTTTGTTTCATCACAATGGCGAGCTCGCCGTGTCACGTGCAGCGGCTAGGGCGAACACGATTTATACGTTGTCAACCATGGGAACGTATTCCATTGAGGACGTTGCAAAAGTTTGCGACGGACCGAAATGGTTTCAAATCTACGTGTTTAAAGATCGCACTTTGGTCAGTGAATTTATCGAACGTTGCAAAGCCGCGAACTACCACGCAATGTGTCTAACCATCGATTTAGCGTTAACCGGCAACCGCGAACGCGATTTACGTACCGGGATGACGATCCCGCCGAAGTTCTCGCTTGCTGGATGGTTTGATTTTGCATTGCACCCATTGTGGTCGCTAAGTTACCTTTCCACGCCGCCGTTCAGCTTAGCGAACGTTGCACACCGAGTAGCGACTGGCAATGACGGCGATGTAACGACGCTCGTGGATTACATATCCGGGCAATTCGATCGAACGGTTACCTGGGATGACGCGGCCTTTATGGCGCAAGAATGGGGCGGACCGTTCGTCGTTAAAGGTGTCTTGACAGTACACGACGCATTGCGCGCCGTTGATATTGGTGCCAAAGCGATTATGGTTTCCACACATGGCGGCCGCCAACTGGACCACACCCCTGCGCCAATCGATGTGCTCGCTGAAATTGTCGCCGCCGTTGGTGATCGGGCTGAAGTGATTTGCGATGGCGGGATCAGGCGTGGCACCGACGTTTTAAAAGCTCTGGCGCTCGGTGCACGGGCTGTATCGCTTGGCCGGGGCTATTTATTTGGACTCGGGGCTGGCGGCGAAGCCGGTGTCGATAAGGCACTCGCATTGCTGAAACAAGAAATTGTCCGCGATATGGCGCTACTTGGCTGCCGATCGATAGAGGAGATCACATCCGAACATGTCCGCCGTCGACCCAGAGTTTGACACTGATATTCCGACCTTGCGTCGGATCTTGAGCGACTATCGAACAGTGGCCATCGTCGGCTTGTCGCGCAACTGGCATCGACCGAGTAATTTTGCGGCGAAATATCTACAAGACCATGGTTATCGAGTGATCCCGGTCAACCCGATGTACGACCAAGTCCTGGGTGAAACGTGTTATCCCGATCTATCTGCTGTGCCAGATACCATTGATGTTGTCGACTGTTTTCGTGCAGCTGAAGAAATCCCGGCGCTCGCGGCCCAAGCGATCGCCATTGGCGCGAAAGTCTTGTGGACACAATTAGAGATCGTTAATTACGATGCGGCGAGAGCGGCACGCTCTGCCGGTCTAGAGGTGGTGATGGACCGTTGCATGAAAATCGAACATGCGCGTTTATTCGGCGGTTTGAATTTCGTTGGCGTTAATACAAAAGTGATTTCTTCGAAGCGACCGAAAAACATTGCAAGCTGACAGGATTAAATAGAGAACCGGTAATGGCAGATCGCGAATTCGGATTCGAGACCTTGGCTTTGCATGCAGGACAGATCCCTGATGCGGCGACGGGTGCGCGCGTGACCCCAATATATCAAACCACCTCATTCGTATTTGACGACGCTGATCACGCGGCCAGCCTGTTCAATCTGCAGACCTTCGGTAACATTTATTCGCGTCTAAGTAATCCGACGAATTCCGTCTTGGAAGAGCGCATCGCGGCGTTAGAGGCGGGTAGGGCGGCGGTGGCGGTTGGCTCTGGCATGTCAGCGCAAATGGTGGCTTTGCTGACGCTTTTGCAAGCTGGCGACCATATGGTATCGGCGAGAACGCTGTACGGTGGAACGTATTCGCAATTCGACGTCACGTTTCGACGCATGGGAATAGACACTACGTTTGTCGACCCGGATGATATTGATTCCTTCGCCAAAGCGATCACCGCGAAGACGAAAGTAATCTACGCTGAGACGCTAGGTAACCCGCTGATTAACGTACTCGATATCGCAGCCGTTGCGGACGTCGCGCACGCGGCAGGTCTACCTTTGGTCATCGACAACACATTTCCAACACCGTACTTGTGCCGTCCGATGGAATTCGGCGCTGATATCGTCGTGCATTCGGCGACGAAATTTATCGGCGGTCACGGTACGACGATGGGCGGTGTGCTGGTCGAATCAGGAAAATTCCCATGGGATAACGGTAATTTCCCGATGATGATGGAGCCGTCAGAAGGTTATCACGGCGTAAAATTCTACGAGACGTTCGGTGACTTCGGGTTCACGATGAAGGCGCGCGTCGAGACTTTACGGACCTTGGGGCCAGCGCTTAGCCCGTTTAATGCGTTTTTACTATTACAAGGGCTCGAAACTTTGCCGCTGCGCATGGACCGGCATTGTGAGAATGCGCTTGCCGTTGCCAAATTTTTATCTGAACACCCGCATGTCCAATGGGTGCGTTACCCTAGTTTGCCTAACGACAAATACTATGACCTCGCGCAGAAATATGTCCCGCGCGGCGCGAGTGCGATCATGTCGTTCGGCGTGAAAGGTGGCCAAGCGGCGGGTGTGAAGTTTATTGAAAGCGTACAATTCTTAAGTCATTTGGCCAACGTCGGCGATGCAAAAACCTTGGTGATTCACCCTGCATCGACAACTCATAGGCAAATGTCCGAAGAACAACAGATCAGTGCCGGGATCACGCCAGACATGGTGCGTATATCTGTCGGTCTAGAAACCCTCGACGATATTCTGTGGGATCTCGATCAAGCACTCGCAGCGGCATCACGCGACTAGTAACGGGCGGTAGAACAATGAGCGATTTAATTAAGCAGTTTGAGGCAGTCCTCGACGCGAACGGCATACTGCGAGGCGCCGATGTGAGTGGTCGTGCTGTCCATGTTTGGAACGATGAATCGATTCAAGCGCGCGTTATCTTGCGTCCGACGACGACCGAGCAAGTCGCCGCGATCATGAAAATATGTCACGCAGAGCATCAAACAGTCGTCGCGCATGGTGGACGAACGGGCCTCGTGCAGTCTTCGATTACGACCGCGAACGACGTCATTTTGTCGCTCGAGCGCATGAACCAAATAGAAGAAGTTGATGAAATTGGTCGAACCATGAC
>JAQCEL010000152.1 GCA_027618655.1 Pseudomonadota bacterium
GGGTAGAATGTTGCCGCCACCGAACAGTTCTGGATCACAAAATCCAACCACGAAATCTACGATCAGCAGCGCCGGTCGCTTGCCGAATCCTGAACTGTGGCCAAAGCCTTGCTTCTTGTAAACGTCAACGTCGCTCATGTCGAACTCCTGAAGGGCTGCGGACTGGTTTGTGTATCGGTAACGGTACCCGCATGACAAGAATTCTGTCAAACAAAGTAGGGTCACTGTATTAGCGAGAACGAGGTCGACTTTTCTTAGCTCATGCGACGACGAGTCGCGCACGGACTAGGTATACTCCCGCATCGTTTTCTCCTGACTTAGGATCGTTATGACCCCGATAAATTGTTTCAAGGCCTACGATGTGCGAGGCCGAGTGCCGGAAGAACTGAACGCGGATATCGCTTATCGAATTGGCCGAGCCTATGCGGCCTTCGTGCAACCGAAACTCGTGTGTGTGGGGCGTGATATCCGTATTTCGAGCGCCGCGCTTTCTGAGGCGTTGATCAACGGGCTCACAGATTCGGGGGTCAATGTATTAGATATCGGTGTCGGTGGGACGGAGATGGCTTATTTTTCGACGTTTCATCAAGGGCTAGATGGCGGGATCATGGTGACTGCAAGCCACAATCCGCCGGATTACAACGGCATGAAGTTTGTCCGCGAGCAAGCGCGCCCGATCAGCGCCGACACGGGCTTATTGGATATTCAGGCCTTGGCGGAACGTAACGACTTTCCGGAACCCGGTACGCACGGCAAAGTGACCCAGGTCAATATCTTGCCGGATTACATTACGCATCTGCTGTCCTATGTTGATCTCGCAGGATTGGCACCGCTCAAGATCGTAGTCAACGCCGGCAATGGCGGCGCTGGACCCATTATCGATTTACTCGAGCCGCATTTACCTTTCGAATTTATTAAGGTGCACCACGAACCGGACGGCGCGTTTCCAAACGGCGTGCCTAACCCGATGCTGGAAGCCAATCGGCAGACGACCATCGATGCGATCTGTCGCTCCGGCGCTGCGCTAGGTCTCGCCTGGGACGGAGATTTTGATCGCTGCTTTTTTTTCGACGAGCAAGGTCGATTCATCGAAGGCTATTACATCGTTGGTCTACTCGCTGAAGCATTTCTAACTAAGTCACCTGGGCAACGCATCGTTCACGATCCACGATTGACCTGGAACACCTTAGAGATCGTAAAGAGTTATGGCGGACAATGTGTGCAAAGTAAATCGGGCCACGCGTTCATCAAACAAGTGATGCGCGAGAACGACGCAATCTATGGCGGCGAAATGAGCGCCCACCATTATTTTCGCGATTTTTCTTACGCAGACAGTGGCATGATTCCGTGGTTATTGGTTGCAGAGATAGTCGGTCGCCGCCAACAGTCGATGTCGTCGCTAGTCGACGAACGGATCGCCTTATTTCCGGCAAGCGGCGAAATCAATCGCAAGGTTGGCGACGCCAAAGCCGTGATCGATGCCATTGAAACAAAGTATTCCAAAGACGCCTTAAGCGTCACGCAGGTAGACGGTCTGAGCGTAGAGTTTGCTGAATGGCGATTTAATATTCGATCCTCCAATACCGAGCCGCTATTGCGACTAAACGTCGAAACTCGCGGTGATATTCAATTAATGACCGAACGCACGCATGAATTGTTGGACGCTATGGGTGGTGAGCCCGGCTAGGCTGCAGGACCAAACAAGGAATCTTCGACAATATTCATTTAATTTGTCACAAACAGGAACTCAGCTTCGTCTCTATTACAGCCCAACTGTAAATGGAGCAGTACGATGGAGGCACAACACGTAGTTCAATCGGACCTTTTCTGGCAACGAATTCAAGCAGTAACGGGCTTGATTTTTGCGCTTTTCGTTTTTGTGCACCTCGCTAATACCACGTTAGCGGTCGTTGGATCGTCGGCCTACAACAATTTTCAAGAGATCGCGCGAGCGGTTTATCAGGCGCCGGTCGTCGAAATCCTGTTGCTCGGCGTGATCCTGCCGAGCCATATCCTGGCTGGAATTCGACGCGCACGGATCAGGCGTGCCAACGGCGCTATGAGCTTGTCCGTCACGCAACGTTGGCATCGATGGGCAGGTTGGTTTTTAGTCTTCGTGATGTATGTGCATGTGGCTGCAGTACGATTACCATCGCTGCTCTATGACGTGTGGCCGCGCTTTGCTGGCGTCGCATTCGCGATTGAATGGGTCCCCGCGTATTTTTATCCCTATTATTTCTTGTTGGCCTTAGCTGGGTTCTACCATGCCACGAACGGCTCGCTTTTAGCCTTGGGCCGGATCGGTGTCAAAATTTGTCCGCTGCGATTGCCTGCCGCCCGCTGGGTGTTAATCGGCGGCGGAGCGACCATTATCGTGAGCTTGCTCGGTTTCGGCAGCGTGTGGTTCGATGTCGGTGACCCAATGAACTCCCAGTACGCTCGACTCTATCTAGAACTGATGGGACCGTCAGTCGAATGATCTCGAACGCACATGACACGGTGTTTCTCGAACTGCGGCCGCGCCTATTCGGCATCGCCTATCGGATGTTAGGGAGTACTGCCGACGCAGAGGATGTACTTCAAGACGCTTGGTTGCGCTGGCGCGCCCGCGAACGCGATGTGATTGACGACAATAAGGCGTATCTGACCAGAGTCGTGACCAACTTAAGCATCGATACCTTACGGCGTCTGAAGCTAGTCCGTGCCGAGTATCCGGGCCCGTGGTTGCCGCAACCAATTATCGAAGACATTGATGATGACACTAGCGGCGAAGCAATGACCGATCTCGCGAAATCTCTATCTGTGGCACTGATGGCGCTATTAGAAACCCTGCCACCGAACGAACGTGCGACGTTTGTATTACGCGAAGCGTTCGACTTGAGTTTTGACGAAATTGCCGATTGCTTGGATGCGAAACCGGCAACTTGCCGGCAGTGGTCGACCCGTGCGCGGCGCACGATGAGTAGCCTGAAGTGGCGAGACTCCAGACCGGGTCTCGAACGCGGGATCCTCGAACGGTTCGTGAGTGCGATGTCGACGAGCAATCTCGCGGCTTTGCTGGAATTGCTGGATAGCGATGTGGAATTGATCAGCGATGGCGGTGGCAAAGCCGCCGCTGCAGGACGCCCGCTTTATGGCGTGCGCGAAGTGTCGCGGTTTCTTATCGGACTTGGGAAACGTCACGCGGGCAGACTTGGCGGTCGGATGGTCAAAGTCAATAATGATTGGGGTGGGATTGTTACGCTTAACGACGCAATTGATTCCGTGTTTTCGATTCGAATTAGCGGCGGGCGTATCAGCGGCGTCTACATTCTGAGAAACCCGGATAAGCTTGCGCTCATTGGAAAACCCGCGGCTCTTTGACCTAAACGGAAAAATTGCTAACGCGCCATCACTGACCAGGTGGCTTAGGACGCGATGCTTAACTCCTCGATCGCGGCGGTTAATTTCCCGCGTTTTATCGTCAGCATCGCGAGCGCTATCGGTAATTTAAATCGGCGTGGTCCGGCGCTTCCAGGATTGATATACAAAACGCCATCCTTGCGGTCAATTTTCGGTCGGTGGGAATGTCCAGAAATTACCGCCTGAAAACCTGCGGCCATGGGATCGATCGCAATGTCGCTTAGATTGTGCAGCACATAGAGCGTGGCGGCACCTATCTCGATCACCTCGTCTTGCGGAAACTGATCAGCCCAAGGACCCTTGTCGATGTTGCCGCGGATCGCCTTAACCAGAGCGATTTCCTGCAATTGTTCAATAACCTGTAGCGACCCGATATCGCCGGCGTGGATGATCAAGTCGACGCCGCGCAATCGTTCGCGTGCTTCCGCGCGCACTAATTTATGCGTGTCAGAAATTATTCCAATCGTTTTCATGGTCCTTAGTCTACGCGTGTCCCGCTGATGCGACAGTCATCACCGTTAATACGGTTACCTATCAAGCTTACCGACATTTCGCGAGTGGATTCAGTTGCGTGCCATTGTGGTAATTAAATCAAGGTCGCCCCGGCGATCAGGACGATAACAAAATAATATAGGCGCGGTGTCCAAGCGAAAATTTGCTTGGTAACCGCTTCTAATTGAATTTCTTGCGCGCGCAAGTAGTGCTCTAAGGATTGCGCTAAGCGCCCGGACTGTTCGCCGACGTTAATTACCTCCGCTAGCTCCCCTGGCTTGACGAGCGCGGCTTTCGCTAATGCTGCGGCGATCGTGCTGCCCTGCGTAATCTCGTCTCGATAGCGATTGATGGCGCGCCGGAAATCCGGGGCGTTGATCAAAGTAGCTAAGGATTTCGCTCCAGATACTGGATCGACGCCGGCATCGGCTTGCCAGGCAAAGAGCGTGAAAAACGGTAGCTCGAAGAACTCACGAAATAAGTCGCTGCTGCGATGAAGTCCAATTCGCCATCCAAATGACAGCCAACGCGACGCATCGCGGCTGGTGCTTGCGACCAACAGCTGCGTGACAATGATGATGACAAGCGCGACGGCCGTGATCTGAAAAATCGCCGAAAGAACCGTGGTCCCCGCCGTAACCGCACGGATCGCGCCGACGAGCAGCGCGATGAACATGACGGTATTAGGAAACCACAAGCGCATGCGCAACGACCCAGTGCGCAAACGACGGCGTTCATAGCGAGTCGCGACTAAGGGCAGTGCCTCGCTGAGTTTTCCAGCTTGTTCCGCCGTTTTTAAAATCTCTGTTTCTAGATCACTCGCGAATCCGGCACGCTGCAAGGAAACAGCAAAAGAGTAGCCGCGATTTAAGTCACTGTGGAGTGTTGCGAGTGCCGCCCGATCGTTGCTGGGATCCGTTTGTAAGCGAGTTGTTGCTTCGACAGGCGCAATGCCCGCTTCTAACAACTGAGCCAAATCGAACAAAATTGGATTTTCACGCACTTAAGGCGACAGCCTATTGGACAGCTGTTTCAAGGTGGCGATACGTTGCGGGCCAGACGGGTGGGTCGAGAGGAACGGCATGGGGCGATTTTTTGACAATTTGTATATCGCTTCGTGTAGGCGCACGGCCCCATCCGTTTCGTAGCGCGCCTCGGTTGCCCAAATCGCACCGAGGTAGTCTGCTTCGGTTTCATTATCGCGACTGTACTTCGTGGAAATTGCAGTCACCGTAATATCGGATATTAATCCGCCGGCTGGTACACCAAGACTACCCAGCGCGACGCCACCTAAAATTTTCATCACGGTATTCGATTTTTGCGAGCGTGCGGCTTGTTCCCCATGATTAAGTTTTAAATGCGCAATTTCATGTCCGATGAGCGCCGCGGCGGCGTGTACGTCGAGTCCAATAATGTCGAGCATCGCGAAATTGATGCCGATAACGTTCGCACCTTGCGTCGTTTTTGTCGCGAACGCATTGGGCTGTTTGCCTTCGACGATGATTAATTCAGTTGCTAGTTCCGCAGCTTCTTCGATGCTCGATTTAACCGCATAGAGGATCCGCATCTGAGTGCTTGCGACTTTCCGGGCTAATCGATTCTTGCCTACGCGCAGTTCGATAAATTCGAAATCAGCGGCAACCATGTCGCGAATATTCCATTGATATTCGAACGCTTGTTCGGCGCCGGCAGCGAGGTGAAAAGCGACTAAAGCTAAGCCGAAAATAACGCTTAGAAAAGCGTTTCTTTTAATAATGCTCAACGATCGCGCAGCCTGATTGCTAGGGGCTGGCGGTAAATCGGAATGTGTTCACATCGCCGCTACCGTCGACCGAGATCGATCGGCCCATGGGATCCGTGTCGAACATCGTGGCCATGGTTGCGTGGTCATCCGGTGCAACTGTGGCCAGAAAACGTTGATTGTCGTTTGCCTGTCGGCCCACAATGTAGGTAATGGAGGGTTCGCGCCGAAGGTAGGTTGCAACATAACTTTCAATCACCGCATTACCGCTAGGCGTCTGCGTGACTGGCGCCGCGCCATGTGCGCGCAAAGCTTGGTTCAAATCGCTGCTGTCGGATGCGATCCATTCCCCAGGCATTACGGGTCCGTAAACCCCTGCTGAGTGTTTCGACAAGTATCCGCCGTTTGCTATGACTAAGGCATAACTGCCTGGCGCATTACGCACGGCCGTAACCGCTTCAGCGATCGCATGCATGCTGTAATTGTTGCCTGGGCCGCCAAAGAACGGTAAGCCGCCGGTTAAGGTCAAGGCGCGCGGCGTTGCGGGATCGATGCCCATCGCGACGCAAGCGCTGAGTACCGCAATCGGAAAGCAGCTGTAAGCATCGATATGCGCAATGTCTTCGATCGTCTTATCTGCACTGTCGAGCGCGCGGCCAACGGCTAGATTTTGCGCAAATGAAACGGATAAATCCGGTCGCTCAATCACTTTGAGATCGTCGCAGTCGCCGGAGCCGTGCAACGCAACCCATTGGGACTCAGGGATCCCCCATTCGCGCGCTTTACCAACCGAGGTTAACAGTACTGCGGCGCCTTGATTTACCGCATCTTGTGCCACCATCCATTTCGTGTACGGTTCGGACAAAAGATAGTTATCCGCGGACGGCGCGGCTAAGTAATCCACGGAGCGCTCGATCGGGAATTGTGAATACTCATTCGCGGCGGCGACTTGCGTAAATCTCGCGAACAATTCGCCCATCACTTGACGATGCTGTTCGCGGGAGTGCCGCGCCTTATGCCGCCAGACATTTTCGAATAAGGGATAGGCTTGCACAGGAAGGAATAAGCCGTGTGCCATTTCGTAGTCGCTGACCATATTGTCAGCCTTGTTCATTGGCCACAGATCCGTGAAGTCTTCGTCGATGGTTTCATTCCAATCCACCGCGAAGCCGTCGCGCGTCGCATGCTTGATGTTCGCAATAGCTTCCGCTCCGAGGATCAGAGCACAGCCGATTTCGCGACGATGAATCCGCTCGGACATTTGATTGACGAGTCGTTGCGGTGTTTGACCACCGACTGCGCAATACACGTTTTCTTTCGGCTTAATTCCGATACGTCGCGCGATCGACCCTGGCACATTGTTACTGCGACCGAACGGGTTAGTCACGATGGCGACTTTTCGTGTTGAGTCTTCGAATAAGCGTGACACGCTGAGAACGTCAATTTCGTTTTGGAAATCGATTGTCGCGCCGCTGTTGGCGAGTGCACGACGTCCGGCTTCGCCCGCAATATCGAGCGCTGAGAGGATATTGCCAGGTGTTGGTATGGCGTGCGAGACAGTCTGGCCGACCCCAACAATGATGGGTGTGTTGTCGTTCACTTTCGCCATGGTGCTACGCGCTCCACTTTGGTTTGCGCTTCTCGGCGAACGCTAACGGACCTTCAACAGCGTCTGCGCCGTTACGCAATTCGGCAACACTGTCGTAATGCGCGTCGATGCTTTCTTCGAGGCTCGCGAAATTTAATGAACGTTTTACGACATCAAGGCTCGTGCGGATCGACTGCGGAGAGTTTGCCGCTATCGTGTTCGCCCATTCGATTGCTGTGTTGAGCGCGCCGCCCACTGCAACGACCTCGTTAACGAAGCCTAAGGTTTTACCTTCAGCGGCGCTAACATGTCGGCCGGTCAAGATCATCCCTAATGCGTTTTTAAGACCGATCTGCCGAGGCAATCGATTTAAACCGCCGGCAAGTGCAGCAAGTCCTACCTTCGGTTCAGGTAAGCCGAAGATAGCGTTTTCGCTTGCGATGATCAGATCGCAGGCAAGCGCGATCTCAAAGCCGCCGCCGAGCGCCACGCCGTTGACTGCGGCGATCACGGGTTTCTTGCGTGCGAAATTTTTCGTCAAGCCCCCGAAACCGGTTTTAGGCACCTCAAGTTTGTTCCCGGCAGCAGTGTATTTAAGATCGTTGCCCGCGCTGAACGCTTTCTCGCCGGCGCCCGTGAATATGGCGACCCGGGCATTTGGATCTGCTTCAAACGCTTGCACGGCCGATTCAAGTTCAAAGTTTGCAGGCGGGTGTAGCGAATTCATAACCGCTGGTCGATTGATCGTAATGATCGTGACGGAACCTTGTTGGCTTACGGTGCAAAATTCAAACATGAATAAACTCCTGATCGATATTTTAAAGGCATTTCGCCGATGTTATGGGCAGCGACTTGTACGAAAGATCAACAGGCCCTGGACTACTCACTTGCAAGAGCGAACACCCACAGGACACCGCCTTGCGGAACTGAAATTGTCGTGCCCATGCTGGCATTCAACATCGCTTGGCCGCGCTCCGCATCGACCCCCCAGCCAGATTGCACGGCTATGTACTGAACGCCGTTGACTGCGAAACTCGTGGGTACGCCAGTGACCCCTGAATTCGTGCGTTGCTGCCACAAGATTTCACCAGTGGTGGCGTCGAAGGCGCGGAAGAAACGGTCATTTGTGCCACCCGCAAACACCAGTCCGCCGCCGGTGGTGAGCACTGGCGCCCATAGCTGCTGCGGAAACTTGGCGGTCCATTTCCGTTCGCCGGTGTCCAAATCCCAAGCTTGTAACTCACCGATATGATCAACATCGGGACTTTTTGGATAGACTTTTAGATCGGATAAAGTGGCACCCATATAGAGCTCGCCAGGGCGATAACTCGCCGGTGAGGCAGAAATCGCGCTACACAAATTCTCATTCGCTGGAATGTACAGCAGCCGGGTCTTGGGGTTGTACGCTGACGGTGGCCAGTTTTTTCCGCCCCACAGCGACGGGCAAAAATCGATTCTTTTGCCGACCACGGGCTTCTTCGATTCATCGTAGGTTGGGCGACCCGTTTTCGGATCGATACTCGTAAAAACGTTTTGATTAACAAACGGTTTAGCGTCGACAAATCGAATGGTCTCGGCGGCGCGATCAAGCAACCACAAGTATCCGTTGCGGCCAGCGTGGACCAAGCCTTTGATGGTTTTTCCGTCGCGCTTCACATCGATCAATAACGGTGGGCTCACTTCATCCCAATCCCAAGAATCGTTCCAATGATATTGATGATGGGCGACAAGTTTTCCGGTCGTCACATCTAGTGCAATTACCGACGTCGCATGCAGGTTGTCTCCGGCGCGGGTCGCACCGACCCAGGGTCCACCATTGCCCGTGCCCCAGTAGGCGATTTTCGTCTGCGGGTCGTAATTACCAGTTAACCAAACAGGCACGCCGCCGGTTTTCCAGGTCTCACCTGGCCAGGTCTCGTTGCCAGGCTCGCCTGGCCCAGGAATCGTGTAGGTTTTCCAGGTCGGTTCACCGGTTTTCGCATCGAACGCTGCCACGAATCCGCGGATCCCAAATTCTCCGCCGGATACGCCAACCATGACGTTGCCTTCTGCGATCAAAGGCGACATCGTCATGTAGTAACCCGACAAATAATCTTCGACTTCTCGTTCCCATAGCACGGCGCCGGTTTTCGCATCCAGCGCGACAAGGAAAGCATCCACTGTGGCGAGATAAACGGTGTCGCCAAAGAGTGCGACACCGCGATTGGTAGGATGGAGTTGCAATAGATCGTCCGGCAGCTCACGCACGTAACGCCAAAGGAGATCGCCGCTTGCAGCGTCTAACGCGAGGACTTGATTCTCTGGTGTCGAGACAAACATCTTGCCGTCATTCACTAATGGCGGGGCTTGATGACCTTCGCGTACCCCGGTTGAATACGACCAAACTGGGCGGAGCGATTTCACGTTTTCTGGGGTTATCTGATCGAGCGGACTATAGCCCCAGCCATCATAGGTGCGCCGGTACATCAACCAATTAGCATCTTCTGGATTGTCCAGACGCTGCTTTGACACGCTCGAATAATCCGCGGCCATGGCGGCGGACGTTTGCAATACCAGTGCGCTCAGACAGGCGCTTAAAACGGCGTATTTCATGACGAGTCTCACTTCTTTTTGTTGGCGCCCAGTCGGGCATTAAACGGGGCTCTGACTTTTAAATACTCACCTTCTAATGCCAGCGCGAGCATCGGCAACGGGCGTAACGCGGGCCCGCCGACAATGCGCGCGCTGTTACGCGGATCGAACCGCGAGGCGTGGCACGGGCACAAGAAGTTTTTTGCTTCAAGGTCCCATTCCGTCACGCTGCAACCTGTGTGGGTACACACGCCTGAGTACGCGACGACCCCTGAGGCAGTGAATTCTTGCGTCTCTTTCGAAAAATCTTCGTCACTAAAGCGTACGAGCAGGATTTGATTGAGGCGTGATTTGTCACGGACGATCTGTGTGGTTGGGTCGCGTGGGTAAGCGAGTATCGGTGGACTAGCGATCTCGATGTCTTGAAGCGATACGGCACGCCCGTCGTTTTGCCATGAGGGAAAGACGATATCGTCGCCGGTTTGTGGCGGCTCCTTACGCGGGTCGGTCGGCTTCGCCATGACCGGCGCAAGATTGACGCCGATCCCCCCCGCGACGGCCGCCTGTAGGAGTCGGCGTCGACTAATCGGCGCGTCAATCGGATGGTCAAGGCTTGCGGATCTCGGCCGCGCTGGCAGAGCAGGATGTTCAGGTGGTTTCGCCATATTTCTTCCGGGATGCTGACACAGCGATCGCGTCATGATTAATCAGTTCGCCGCCTATTCAGGCAGCAGCTAACATTACACGCAATCTCAAATGCGATCTAATTGCGCCACGCCTAAGCTCGCATCAACTCAGTCAATTCCAATTCAGGTATGAGTCTGGGCGAGTTCGGTCCGGACCGATAGGGGCTGGATTCAGGCA
>JAQCEL010000153.1 GCA_027618655.1 Pseudomonadota bacterium
AGAACAAGTCTATCGATCACGAATTGATCTAAAAGCACGGGGAACTGCGGGTCGTTGAGTCGATCGGATAGTTGTATGTAGGACGCGCCCCCCGTTTTATCAGTTCCCGCGCTCGTCCAAGAATCTGCAAACTAAGATCTTGATCAAACTTGCCGGATGTTGCGGCGCTAATTGACGGTACGTCGCGTGCTTTCGGGATCATCTTCATACGAGAACGGCTGAGGAAATAATGATATTTCGCCATTAGGACAATATTGACCAGATCGGGTCCCTCTTTGTTTTCATACGACCAGTCACGTGAGTGCTCGATGCTTCGAACAATTTCCTCACTAAACCGCCACTTCTTTGCTAACAGCACACCAGCTTTCGGCGCCATCTTTTCGATGGCGCGTACAACCAGCTTTGGATTCATTGAATATGCTACGTTGTGCATGGAATAACTGAATATAGGCAGCACTCCAACGTTGTGTAATAACCCCCCCCATGGCCGCAATCCGAGGATCGAAATTATTAGTAATCTCTGCGATAGCTTCTGCAAGCGCAGATACTTGGCGTGCCTCGATGACTTGTTCCTCCAAGAGCTTGACCAATTCTGGCGGCGAATTCTTATACACATCGCGGAAGGCGAAACACGCTGCAATCTCGCGTGTCGAATAAACACCCAAGCGCGATACGATACCGCTTAAGTGCCGTACTTTGTCGTCCAAGTTGAACAAGGTGCTGTTCGCCATCTTGAGAAGCTTCGCGCTGATTGCCGGATCCATTGCAATGGCCGCAATTAAATCCTCCTCGCTTACTTCTTCGCCGCCCAGTAACCGGTGCACCCTCGAGGCGCTATTCGCGAGGCTCGGCAAACCCACACGATTCATCTGTAACTCTTCTTTGAAGTCGTTAAAAAATTCGCGTGTTTGCGTAATATCGAGCGTCATATCATCCTCTATTGCGATGTCTTTTTCGGGCGCCTCCGCCCGAACGCGACGGATCACTTCTTGAGGTACCTTAATTACCGTCGCACCGCCTTGCGCAACAATACGATAAGCGCTTGGTCGAAACTGTGGCAGGGGTTTCGCGGCTTCGTTTGCGCCGCTTTCGATGACTCCTACTGCGCCATATACATCTTCACTGGCCAATTTTCCTTCAAGCAGGAAATAGTCATTTAGATCTTCTGAATTAGAATCAATCAGGATCTCGTTGTCCTCAAGAGTAAACTGAACTGCGAAACTTGCCGCGATGATTACGTACTCAGGAGGCAATTCTGTAAAGGGTGTGAATGGTTTTAGGCTTCCGGGCTTAATCATCTTTCGAATCTTAGGTCGTCTGGGTTGTTCGTATTTTTTATCATATGTGTCACGCCGTCTGCTGGTATTAGCGTCAACTTTACATAAAAACTGTTGAATTCGATGCAAAATGCGGTTGATCGCAACGGAAGTTATCGGAATTTTATGAATGTCTGCGCGCTACATCTCAACGGAACCCCCGACTACGGTCTGAGTTATAATTGCTGGGAATTGGAACTGAGGTTTGTCACGGTGCTACATAGCGAGCAAATCGCGCTTGGCGAGCGATTATTTGAATACATCGAATCGAAGACGACGGCGCTCGGAGCCGAAATCTACCGTCAGCCGGTGTCGGAATATACGTGCAGTGTTCAGGCGGATTCGGAAAAACAGCGCTTTTTCCGCGACAGCCTATTGTGTGTCGGGTTGAGCGCCAGACTTCCCAACCCTGGAAGCTACTTCACTGAACCCTTGTCCGGCGTTCCGATTCTACTCACGAGAGGATCAGACGGGATCGTCCGCGGATTTATGAATGTTTGTCGACATCGCGGATCCGCGGTTGCGACAGATTGCGGAAACGCGCGATCTTTTTCATGTCCCTATCACGCCTGGACCTACGACTTGAAGGGACAGCTAATCGGTCGACCGGAAGATCAATCCTTTGACGGGATGGATCGACAGAGCCATGGACTCACTCAGCTGCACGTCATTGAAAGCAACGGCCTGCTGTGGGTTTGTCCCACACCCGGGAAAAGTGAAGATTTAGACGCAAAGCTCTCAGGTCTGAATACGGAATTGGCAGCCTATGATCTCGGTTCTTTCCATCATTTTGACAGTTGTATCATTCGGCGCGCGATGAACTGGAAATTGATCGTCGATACATTTCTCGAGTCGTATCATTTTTGTGTACTCCATAGAGACACGATTTGTTCGATCTTCTACGACAACATCTCGGCATTTGACTCGTGGGGTGATAATTTTCGCCTCGTTAGTGCACGTCGAACGATTGGCGAATTAAAGAACTTGGATCCCAAAGATTGGAATATTCTTCCACATATCGTTGGCATCTATGTCTTGTTCCCGAACACCGTTCTAGTATGGCAGCTAGACCACGTAGAACTTTGGCACATATATCCTGGCGAGAACGATCCCGACCACTCTGTCGTCAGAGTCGATCTGTACACGCCTGAACCCGCTATCAGCGAAAAATCTCAGCAGTATTGGAAAAAGAATTTGGACTTGGTGGTGAAAGTAGTGCAGGAAGAAGATTTTCCGGTTGGAGAGACTATCCAGACCGGATTCCATTCGATGGCTCAGACACATGTGACGTTTGGCACGAACGAACCCGCCCTCGCCCATTATCACGGGTCAATTTCAAAAGCGTTGGCTCAGTCGTAAAACGTTTGTCAACATTTCCGAGTTCGGCGAAGCGCACACCGCTCGTCCTATCGCTCAACAAACTCCGAGCGCACTAGATAAGGTTTCTCCAATTTCTCGATGCAACACGAGATCGGCAACGGGATCCTGATCTGTTGGATCGCGATTTATGATAACAAGCGCAGCTCCGTTGCGCTTTGCCAATCCTGGGAAGGCTGCTGCTGGATAGACAACAAGCGACGATCCCAACACCAAAAACAGATCGCAATTCAGGGCTGCCAGTTTCGCACGCTCCATTTCCTTGACTGGCATCGATTGGCCAAAAGATATTGTTGCGGTTTTAATGATCCCGCCGCATTGTGAACAAACAGGTAACTGTTCGTTTCGGGAGAACGCGTCCAAAATTGGCTTTAAGTCGTACTTTACATTGCAACTCAAGCACGTGGCGTAAGTGCCGTTACCGTGCAATTCTACGATCTGCTCGGCCGCGATCCCGGAAATTTGATGCAAACCGTCAATATTTTGAGTTATCACAGTCCGACATTTCCCTGAGCGCACTAACGCTGCGACGGCGCGATGTCCGAGATTCGGCGCGGCGTCCTTCATGTCATTATCGATAATAATCTTTCGTCGCCACGCTTCTTTGCGGATTTCTTCCGATGAAACAAAGTCCTCGAATTCGATCGGTTTCATCTTTGACCAAATACCATTTGGGCTGCGGAAATCAGGGATTCCCGACTCCGTACTGATACCCGCACCTGTAAACACAGTAATGCGCGTTGAAGCTCGGAGTAGTTTTCGCAAAGAATCAGTGTTTTCGTCCATTTCAAGATTATAATTTCTGCGGTCCAATTGTCCACGCAGCTGGAATTGGTTCGAATCACGGGACGGCAGTCGATGTCGGTTGCGGCCTGCGGGCTATTTGTCACTCTTTTGTCAGCCTATTGTTAGGGGAAGAAAATGCCGCGTTTGAGTAAATTAAGTCGCAGTGTCGCCGGAAAAATTGTGATCGTGACCGGTGCCGCGAGCGGAATGGGCAGAGCGACTGCCAACTTGTTCGCCGACGAAGGCGCATACGTCGCCGTCACCGACCTTGACCTATCGAAGGTTAAAATCGTTGTGGAAGAGATCGTCTCCGCAGGCGGGAGCGCTCACGGTTGGCAACTGGACGTCACGGATGCTGGCGATCGACAAACGCTTGTTTCCGGCGTCGTCGCTCGTTGGGGAGGGATCGATATCCTAGTCAACAATGCGGGCATTGCCATTGAGACTCTCGCCGACGCCGACGATTTCGAAGTGAAGTGGGACAGGACCTTAGCTGTCCTACTCACGGCTCAGATTCAAATGATACGGAGCTGTTTACCTGAGCTGGAGAAATCCTCATCCGCACGGATCATCAACATCGCCTCGACTGAAGGACTAGGAGCAACCAAAGGCTTAAGTCCGTATACGGCGGCGAAAACCGGTGTCATTGGATTGACGCGATCCCTAGCGGTCGAATTTGGGTCTAAAGGAATAACCGTCAACTGTATCTGCCCAGGACCGATCTTAACCGGCATGACCGCTGCGATTCCCGATGAAGCCAAGGCGGAATTCGCGCGTCGAAGGGTGGCGCTCAAACGCTACGGTGATCCAGAAGAAGTTGCCCACGCCACCTTAAATTTCGCCCTTCCCGCGTCGTCCTACATGACTGGCGCGGTTCTGCCGGTCGATGGCGGGCTGACGATAAAAAATGCGTAGCACCAAGCGTCATTTAGCTGTGCAAACGAAATTCGAACCGATAAATGGTTGCTAACGCCCTAATTAGGGATGCAATCGATGCCGGCGACGCAGAAGCGCAACGGAAGGGGAATTTACAGGCGATTCGCAGCCTCGCCCCATTCGCCAGGCCCTACCGAACTAGGATCATCTTTGCCTTCGTAACCTTACTTGTCGCAGCTGCATCAACGCTCGCAATGCCGGTCGCTATCCGGTATCTAATCGACGCAGGATTTTCTTCCAGCGGAGTTGGATCTGTTGACCAACATTTTTTAATATTGTTCGGCCTAGCGATAACGATGGCGGTGTTCTCGGCCATGAGATTCTATCTGGTTTCCTGGATCGGCGAGCGGATCGTGGCAGATTTGCGCTCAGCAGTATTCAAACATGTGCTTAAAATGACACCGACGTTTTTCGAGGTCACTCGAACTGGGGAGGTCCTTTCTCGACTAACCGCGGACACAACCCTGATTCAGACCGTCGTCGGAAGTAGTTTGTCTATAGCTCTGCGAAGCTTCGTCATACTAATCGGCGGTTTAATCATGCTGACGATCACGAGCGTTAAACTAACGGCGATGATCGTCTTACTGGTGCCTATTATAGTATTCCCAATCGTCTTGGTCGGACGCAAGATCCGAAACCTCTCACGCGACACTCAAGATCGAATCGCAGACACGAGCGCCTTGGCTGCTGAGGTACTAAATGCTATTCAAGTTGTCCAAGCCTTTACCTTAGAAAAACTCCATGGGGGTCGATACGACGACGCGATCGAACATTCATTCGAGACCGCTTTACGTAGAATCAAAACGCGTGCGCTGATGACGGTTTACGCAATACTCATCATTTTCTGTGGGATCGTTACCGTTCTTTGGGTCGGGGCGCAGAATGTTGTTAGCGGCCACATTACTGGGGGAGAACTAGGACAATTTCTTTTCTACGCAATCATTGTCGGAAGCTCAACTGCAGGCCTTACTGAGATTTGGGGTTCTCTCCTTCAAGCCGCTGGCGCGACTGAACGTTTAACTGAATTGCTTCACACGGAACCGAGGATCACGCGCCCCGTGCATCCAATTTCACTACCAATTCCCTCGCCCGGAACCGTGACGTTTTGCAACGTGACATTTAACTATCCATCGCGCCCTACTCAATCGGCGCTTCGTGATTTCTCATTGGACGTGCGCAGCGGTGAAACGATCGCATTGGTCGGACCTTCCGGTGCTGGTAAGAGCACCGTATTCCAATTGATCTTGGATTTCTACCAACCGACGACAGGTATGGTTAGAGTTGATGGCGTAGATATTCGAAACGCTGATCCGTTCGACGTCCGAAATCGAGTGGGCATGGTGCCGCAAGATACCGTGCTATTCGCTGACAACGTTCTAGAAAATATCCGCTACGGAAAATCGGAGGCAACCGATAGTGAAGTGATCGCGGCAGCAGTTTCGGCGGGCGCAGACGAATTTATTACCCGCCTACCGGATGGCTACAGCACTTTCGTTGGAGAGCGAGGCATTCGGTTGTCGGGCGGGCAAAAGCAACGTATCGCCATTGCTCGAGCCATATTAAGAAGGCCGTCTATTCTATTGTTAGATGAAGCGACTAGTGCGCTCGACGCAGCGAGCGAAAAATTAGTCCAAGACGCTCTCGAAAATTTGATGACCAACTGCACCACGATAATTATTGCGCATAGGTTATCTACAATTTTGAATTCGGATCGAATTATCGTAATGGATCGCGGACGAATCATCACGACGGGGCGGCACGCAGAATTGCTAGCTAAAGGTGGGCTTTACACGAAACTCGCCGCACTCCAATTTCGAGAAGAACAACGGATCGAGTTACCCGCTTAGTCGCGAAACACCCGTTTCTTGTCGTTAATTGGATATTCCATCGTTCCGCGAAACACCCGCATCAACCAGTTCACAACGGCGAATGTACTTTTACTGTAAACGTATAACGGTTCGATGTCTGCACCAACATTCGTCTTGGCGTCATAGGAGCCGAGTCCAAGGTTAATAAACTTGCTTTTTTTATCAATCCCGATGCGTATCACTTCATTAACTAACTGAAACCACTCCTGATTCGCTCCGCCCGGGTCTCGACCAAAATAAGTCGCAATCGTTGAAGTATCATCGTGTAGCACCATTCCATGCGCGACGAACCGACCGTCCCGCTCCGCGACGACGAGGACACTCTTATCACCGAGGTTACGATCCATGTATTCATAGTAGTCGCTTGAAATAAGCTCTCGCTTAAATCCCTTTGTATGCTCAAAAACCGTACGAACTTGCCTGACCCATAGCGCGGCATCGCAACCGAACGACGCTATCGTACTGACCTTTTGACCACGCCGATCGGCGCTGATGAGGCGACGCTTAACGTCTTTGCGGTACCGAGCGCGCATGCTTGTTAGATATTCGTCATAACTCCGCCAGCGTATCCGAATTCTTGCCAACGGCATGTTCGACACCAAGTTGTAGCCGGCAGCAAGCAACCCATCAAACTGCTGTCGCTCAGAAGTCAGAAAGTCCCTGATGACAATAAGTGGGCTGTTCTCGGCACTCGCGAGCGCTTCTATTGCCGCGGATATTTCTCCAATAAGCAATATCCTGTCTTCATTGGCTGAAAGTGATATCCCATGACTCGTAGTTAGGGGTGATGCACATTCGGTTATCTTGATTTGAAGAAATTTTGTCCATCGCTGGCGAACGAGGCGGCAAATCCAGCGCAGCTGGGATGGTAAGAGTTGTGCGAAGTCCGTGGTGATTGTGTATACGGACGCGTGTGCAACGACTATCCCAAGACCATTACTGACGACGGGGTAGAAATGCTTACAATCGTTGATAGCAGATGACTCAATCGCTGCCAAATACGCATGCGATCGAACTAAGCCATTTACACCAATGATTGAATCCCAAACCGCGGGATCGATCTCGAGGATGGATTCGTGAATTTTTACCGAGTACGGCGCATCGAACAGATCGTTTGTCGGAGGTCGACAGAAGATTCGTTCAATCTGGCGAAAGGATCCGTGCGCACGGTATTTACCCGAAAGCGACGAAATTACTCTGCGCAACGACAGCCACGGTCCATGCTCCCGGGTTCGCCAGGCGGTCAAGAATGATGGGATTTCAAGAAACAAGGTGAGCTAAAAGCGTCAGGGGATTGTTCATCTGTGTCTCGTCACTGGCAGCGCGATGCCCACGTCGCAACTAGTTGGTAATATTCGATAGATTGCCGACGAACAACATCTCGAAGACCGGCAGCCAGCTCGAATCGTTTCAGATCACGCCACCGCCAGCATACTACCATGAGCGGTTAGCCTCAGCTATCCCGAGTTCATCGAGCGAACTTTGTTACGCATAAATCCGCACGTTAAATCCCAACCAATTGCCGAGCGCACTTTAAAAAAATGCGCCCCTATTTCAATTCGACGTCGACCAATGCATCGGATCAACTGGTGCATGGTTAAGGTGGCCAGCCAGAGGACATGACCTACCAAGTAAACGACCTCAGTTACACGAAACTTAAATTCGTAGATAATTTAGTTCACACTGCCCTTAGCTGATGTCCGACTAAGAATTTAACAGTATCGGAGTTTTTTTCATGCCCTCTTTCGACGTTGTTTCCGAAGTCGACTTACATGAACTTACAAATGCGGTCGATCAGACGAACAGAGAAGCAGGGAATCGTTTCGATCTAAAGGGCGCGAATGCCAAAGTGGAACAGAAGCAACGCGAGCTGACTATCGTCGCAAATTCTGAGTTTCATATTCATCAGGTTCTGGACATCTTTCAGGGTAAGTTGAGCAAACGAGGTATCGACATCGACTGTCTAGAAATTGGTGAAGTACAAAAGTCTATTAACGCTGCGAGACAACTCATCGTCGCGAAACATGGAATAGATAAAGACACTGCGCGAAAAATAGTGAAACTAGTTAAAGAATTAAAACTGAAAGTCCAGGCACAGGTCCAACAAGAACAAGTTCGAATTACTGGCAAAAACCGCGATGATCTACAAAACGCGATAAGCTCGTTAAAAAAAGCACAGTTTGATTTACCTTTTCAGTTCACTAATTTTCGCGATTGAATGAAGTCCAACGTCTTACATGAGCAACAATTCAGTTGCCCCTACTGCGGCGAATCGATAACAGTTCTTCTTGATTTATCAATTGAGGAGCAAGATTACATCGAAGACTGCGAGGTTTGCTGTCGCCCAATTGAAATTCACTACGAGGCCCAGGATGCTCACGTTACATATTTCTGGGCTTCCACCGGCGAGTAAGCCTGGAAAAAGTCCGACTGGATGAGCGAAGGAGTTGTCGTACTACTACTGCTCGGTGGCGCCGCATACTACTGGTATAGCGGACGCGTGGCGTACGAACAGACTATTGGGATTAGCAAGACCGTGTGCAAAGACATTAACGTCCAGCTGCTCGACGACAGCATCGTTCTACACAGGCAGTCGATTGTGCTGAATCGGCAAGGGCCAACAATTCGACGAACATACTATTTCGAGTTTTGTAGCAACGGTAACGATAGGCGTCGCGGGGAAATAACTTTGCGCTCTTCGGGTGTCGAATGCATCCGAATCGAACATCCGGACGGCCATTATTTTTTCAACCTCGCTGGGACAAGAGCGACTTAGGCGAAAGGCGGTTATGCAGGGCTGGAGAATCTCAACCTATGAAGATTCGTCTTCGTCCAACCGACTCGCTAACTCCTCAATAAGGGACTGATCGTGTTGCTTAGCCGCTAAGCGAGCACTTTGTGCTCGTTCCTTGATACGTTCTAAATGCGCTTTTTGGTTAGCTAAAATTTGTTGCTGCAGGTCGCTAGACTCATACGCCTCTTGTTCCGCAAGCCAGCCGGCGATTTCGTCCTCGAAGCGATCACGGCTTTCGTTTTCTTCGCTCTGATTTTGCTTAATGAACTCAAGGTTTGCATCGGCGGCCGCTTGCGCCTTGCGCTGAGCCTCGTCTGCGGCGGCAGCTATTTCGCGCGCTCCCTTCGCCTCCTCTTCTAGCGCTGCGATATCTTTTGCGACTCGGTCTGCCTCTGCGCCGGCCGCCGTCGTTTCCTCTAGTTCGGCGATTTTCTGCTCTGCCATCCGTTGCAGTTCAAGCGCTTGCTCCTTCTCACGTCTCGATTCTTCCAGCGCAAGTCGCAGTTCGGCTGAGTCGGATTCTAGCCGCTGTCTTTCTGCGAGAAGTTTCTCTTCCTCGCGTCTGCGCAGAACTTCGTGCGTTTCCTTGTACTCTTGAATTATTCGATCGGCTTCTGCTGCGGCCGCGATTCGCGCAGCTTCTGCCGCCTCTTTTTCACGTCGCGCACGCTCCAGTTCTTCGGCATTGCGCGCAAATTCTGCTTCAAGTTTGTGCCGTTCTGAAACGATTTTTTTCTGCGCTTCATCGCGAAGTTTTCGCTCGAGTTCCACTTGTCGCAATTGACGAGCTTCGGCTTCCGTTGAGCTTTGAATTCGAGTTTGCTCGACCTCGTGCTGGATCCGTTTCGCTTCCATCAAACGCGTTTTAGCTTCGGCAGCTTCCTTTTTAAGAAGCTCTCGCTCTTGCCAAAGCTCTAATTCCGCCTCGTCCTTCATAACTTGCAAGCGTTTGAGTTCTTCGGCTTGCCACGCATAACTTTCTGCGAGTTTCCTCTCTTCCTCACGCATCCGCTGATCAACGTTGCGTTGCAATTCTTCAAATTTAGCTTCTTGCTCCAAGCGTCTTTGTTCGGCGAGCGCCTCGGCGATTTCCTTTTCCTTCGCAATTTCCTCTTTTATGCGTTGGGCTTCGTCTAAAACGGCTTTCGCCCGTTGCGCTTCTTCCGCGAGCCTTTGTTGATCGGCTTTCAAACGTTCGGCCGCTTCCTCATCAATTTTGCGTCGCGCCTCTTCGGCTTCTTGAACTAGGCGTCGTGCCTCAGCTAGCTGCCGATTCGCTTCTCCAACTTCGAGTTTTTCTTTCTCCTTAAGCTTCTTCGCTTGATTTTGAGCGTCTTTCCTGGCGCTTTCCAATTCCTTTTTAAGTTGACGGGCCTCCTCGACCTGACGGGTAGCTTCGACTAACTCGGCTGAGCGTTTCTCCTCCAGTGCCGCGGCTTGGCGTTGCGCTTCCTGTTTGGCCTTGGCTAACTCTTTTTTGAGAACCTCCGCCTCTTCGATCTGACGAGTCGCTTC
>JAQCEL010000154.1 GCA_027618655.1 Pseudomonadota bacterium
CGCAGACTCTAGCCGAGCACGATGCACAGAGCCCGATCGATCGGCTTGTTTCGTGACGGGCCCTAACGGGAATGTGGTTCCGAGTCCTCATTTGACATTCTGCTAGTACTTCAGCGGGCCAGACCGCAAGAGCCGAAAATCAGCGTTCAGCGCGTTCGATATCGGCCGATAATACTTTACTTGGAGAGTCTCTTGGCAAACATCGCGTGCCCAAAAACTGCGCTCGACTAGGAGGCTTTAGGCGCGAAAATTCATTTTAATCAAGATCTACATAGATAATTAAATTCATTGATAATATTGAAAAATATATAAATTTACTTGTACGTAATTGGTGTTGAATGAAGCCTATGGCGGCACATGAAGTCCTCGCGAATCGGTTGCAAGAAGCGGGGGAAACATTGGACTCACTGCTTGTTGATGTGCTTGAGCACGCACAAGAGCCAATCTTAATCGTTGGCGAAAACGGGCAAGTCCTACGCGTAAGTACTGGCGCTAGCAACTTGTTCGGCGTTACAGCGCAAGCGATGCTCCTTCTAACTCTGGATTCGCTCCCGTGGATAGATGATGTCAGCAAGGCACGCCCGTCGTTATTGCATTGCATCGGCGCCGACGCGAGTAGACAAACAATCGTCTATGAGGGCGTTTATATAAACTCGGTACCTAGCAAATTAGCCAAGCGATTTGATCTTAAGATCATTCCCTATTCGATCGGCGTTACGCACGGTGCCGTCATTTTTTTCGTCGAAAGTCGCTTATCCGATCGATACGCTGTTGAGGAATAGGATCTACAGGGTAGTTTTGCGGATATTTCAGAAATTAGGCGACATTCGCAACATCTCGAACTTGCACTCGGCAATGCCGGCCAAGGCATGTCAACGTGGTGGCTGGCGAGCGACGTCGTCGAATTTTCCGACAATTGGTATGACTTATTTGGTTACGAGCGCGGTGAGATAACCGATATTGCGACAGATTTTTCTGAGCGCATTCACCCGGACGATTATGCCGCCGGGCGCAACGCACTTATCGGTGCGCTGAAAAAAGGCGGCGATGGATATGACGTTGAATATCGGTTCCGCTGTAAGAATGGTGACTACCGCTGGGTTATGGACAAGAGTCGCGTCGTGGAACGCGACGCAAATGGTAGCCCCACGCTGATCGTCGGTACTTATACAGATATTACTGCGCAAAAAATTGTCCAGCACGATCTCAAAGAGTCGCGGCGCGTCCTGGAAATGATTCTCGATACCATTCCCGATATCGTTTATTGGAAAGATCCAAAAGGTCACATTCGCGGCGCGAACCGCCAATTCGCGATTAATGCAGGCTTCAAGGACTCGAGCGAGGTCATCGGCATGGTCGATGGGCAACTGCCGTGGTCACAATATGCGGATATATATCGCGCCGACGATCTGAAAGTTATTGCTACTGGGAAGCCTATGCTTGGAATTCGCCAAGCGTTTGTGAATGCTGGTGGGGAAGAGGTTCTTATTGAATCAAATAAAATCCCAGTTTTTGATGAAGCAGGAACGGCCGTTGGCATTGTTGGGATATCTCAGGAGATCACAAAAAAGCGCCAACACGAACAGCGCTTAGAGAAAATTGCGGAGAGTATTACTGGGAGTGGAAATGATAGGCTCCTCGACGCACTAGCAAAAGGCGCTGCGGAGTTATGTTCCGTTGCCATAGTATGCATCTCGAAATTTGATCATGCTGGGGTAATCGCCAATGTTGTGTCCGCGTATCCTACCAACGACCCGTTAAACCGAGCGTCATTTGTTATTAGCGAATCGCCAGGCGCTGGCGCGGTCACGAATGGTTCGTGCGTATTTTCAGAGAACGTAAAAACGTTGTTTCCAAACAGCCATAATCTCGGGCAACGCGATATCGAAAGTTTCGTGGGTAAAGCATTGCTCGATCAGCAAGGTAAAGCCATAGGACTGATATCGCTGTTACATACCAAACCGCTCAAAGACCCGATCTATGCGATGGCCGTTCTCGATATTATCGGCGCGACGGCAGCCAACGAACTTTTACGAGAACAGCGTGAAATTGATCTCAAAGAAAGTGAGGAGCGCTATCGAAAAATTTACGACAATATGCCGACGATGATCTGCATGATCGACGACGCGCATCAGGTTCTCGATGTGAACGATGCCTGGACGAGCGCAACGGGATTTAGTTATCAAGAGACGCTCGGATCGAAGTTTGCGAAATACTTGTCAGCCAATTCGGCAGAAGCTCTTGCAGCGCTTCATTGCTCAAGTGACGCAACAACAGTGATCGAATATCCCGAATTCGACGTGGTTTGCAAAAACCTCAACACCATAAAGGTTGCCTACAAGGCGGTGCGGGTCACCTCGCCAGACGGGCTTCCTGTGATAATGACTCTCCTGGAAGACATAACCGAGCGGGTCGTCGCACAACAACAGCTCAACTTGGCAGCGACCGCATTTCAAACTCACGAAGCGCTAGTTATTCGCGACGCCGGCAAACGAATTCTCAGAGTTAACAACGCATTCAAAAGTATTACCGGCTATGCGGATGAGGATCTGCTTGGTAAAACACCAACTCAGTTGGGAAGCGCGTGTGATCTCGATCCCGATATAATAGAAATCTGGGCGTCTGTAGATCAAACAGGCCAGTGGGATGGAGAGAGAGTTAATTATCGAGCGGACGGCTCTGCTTTCTCGGCGTGGCAGACGATCACAGCGGTTACCGACCACACAGGGAAAATCACTCATTACGTCGAGAATTTTACCGACATATCGGAATTGAAACAGGCGCTCGCTGATGCAGAGCGCCTTGCATTGTTCGATCCATTGACGGAATTGCCGAACCGTCGTTATCTCGCAGAGCATTTGGAATCGAGTATTTCATCGTCGCGACGGCACGGCACGACCGGCGCTCTCTTGTTTATTGATCTCGACCAATTCAAAAATATTAATGATTCACTTGGCCATTCCGTCGGCGACGGACTACTTGTTCAGGTTGCTCAACGACTTTCAAATATCGTTCGTGCAGAAGACACGGTCGCGCGCTTAGGCGGCGATGAGTTTGTTGCGATCTTGTCTGAACTTGGCAAAGATCCTAATAAAAGTGTCGACCAGGCGAGGCGGGCGGCCGACAAAATCCTCGCCGAGTTGGGAAAAGCCTATGAGGTGGATGGCCATCAACTGAACATCACGCCGACTATCGGCGTGACGATGTTTCCAGAGGATGGTAAATCCGCCGACGCAATCCTCCAGGAAGCGGATTCTGCGATGTACCAAGGCAAGGCGGATGGCCGCAATGTCACGAAATTTTTCCATCCGAGCATGCAGTCAGCCGCACAAGCCCGGCTGGGAATGGAACGTGATTTGCGAACCGCGATTGCGCGCGATGAGTTAAAGCTATTTTTTCAACCACAATACGATAAGCACCGCAAAATCTTCGCCGCTGAGGTATTGCTGCGCTGGCAGCATCCTGAGCGCGGATCGGTATCACCTGGCGTTTTCATTCCCATCGCCGAAGAATCCGGTCTTATTCTAGAAATTGGTCGGTGGGTTTTCGGCCAAGCGATGGAATGCCTGCGCAGATGGGATCGTAACGACACTATGTTTCTCGACCATCTGGCGATCAACGTGAGTTCACGCCAGTTTAGTTCGACGAGTTTTGTCCGCGATACAATCCGCGACCTCGTTGCGACTGGTGTACCTCCTCAGCATGTCGTGATCGAGGTAACGGAAGGAACCGTTATTGAAAATTTCACCGAAACCGCGTTGAAGATGGCGCAACTCCGGGACATTGGGATCCGCTTTTCTGTTGATGACTTCGGCATCGGCTACTCGTCGCTTTCTTACCTATCTCGGTTGCCACTTGATCAACTGAAGATCGATCGTTCGTTTGTAACCGACGTCCTCGACGATGCCAATGACGCCGTAATCGCCGAGACGATTATTGGTATGGGGCGCAACTTGCACCTGCAGACCATTGCCGAAGGCGTCGAGACTGAGGCCCAGCTAGATTTCTTGATGGCGCGCGGCTGCGATGGATTTCAAGGGTTCTTATTCTTACCAGCAGTCGCGGAAGATAAATTTCTGGCACTCGATCGCATCTGCCAACGGCGAAACGAAACCGCCTGAAAGACACATTGGTCAAACACCCGACGGATCAATTCAGCAATTGAAATGGCGCAGGCTCGATCAGTCGGCGCATAAGCTTGCTGTCAAGTTGTCGTTAACTCGTAAAGCCAAACTCCCCACCGGCATATTCGGAGCGCGAGCGCTTTTTTGTCAGAAGCCGCCAAGCTGATTGCTAGTCGTGCACGCTTCGCCGACTGGCGCTAAACTGCTCACAGCTCATCGGTTTCACTTAGCTGCGCATCTTGCGCTGGGGGCGACTACTAGCGCGCTTTCTCCTCTAAGATTTCCGGCCACGGAGTTGCCACCGAGCACTATCGCTTTGCGCCAACGAATCCGTGAATTCCCTGCTAGCGAACGTGCGTCTGGGCATTTCGTACCGAGCTGTGATGGATGGCTGACGCCGTCGGTCGACTTTAGTCGAAAAGTGGGGCGCCACGGGTTTCTCGGTCTAACCTGGCCTGAGTGCTATGGTGGCGAAGCGAGAACGCAGATGGACCGTTTTGTCGTGACTGCCGAAGTATTGGCATGGGGCCCGCCAGTTGCCAGGCACTGGATAGCCGATCGACAAACAGGACCGTTGCTGCTGCGAGTTGGCACGTAAGCGCAGCGACGGCGATATCTCCCGCGAATTGTTGCTGGCGAGTACGCATTCGCGATTGGCATGAGCGAACCTGGCGCCGGTTCAGACCTAGCAAATGTTCGAACAAGAGAAAGAACATATCTTTCGCAAAGGCTTGCTGTTCGCTGGCCGCGTTAAGCAGCTCCTCAACGAAGGCGATTTTTTTGTGCGCAGCGTGCCTATCTTCGATATGCCACTCATTTTTGTACGGGGACCGGACGGACAAGTGCGCGGGTTCCACAATGCCTGCCGTCATCGAGGAAACCATGTTTGTTTGGCGTCGCAAGGAAACTGCAAATATTTTACGTGCTCCTTTCACGGCTGGTCCTACGACACCCAGGGAAAGCTCAAGGGTTCAACTGACGAGGAAAGTTTCTTCGAGATTGAGCGCGATAATTTAGGCCTCATTCCAGTCGCAACTGAAGTGTGGGAAGGATTCATCTTTTTCTGCCTAGCACCCGAACCGCGACATTCACTGGCGCAATACTTAGGTGGCTTAGGCGAAGCCATAGCAGGCTATCCGTTTGGGCGGGGTACAACGCGCGGTATTTCTTTCGCCCCGGACGGACAAACAATGCTCGTCGGTGCGGCGGTACAGGATCCGAAGATTGCTGCGATTACGCGACCGGGACAAGGCAGCATTCTACGAGTCGCGCCAAGTGGCGTGGTCGCGGACAAACCCTTTGTAACGGGCTTGCACGAACCGGGTGCGATGGCTTTTGCGCCACCTGGATTTGGCGAATTCGCGGGTGATCTCTTTATCAGCGATGCCGGTAGCTGGGACAATGATATTGCGGTGACGTCACCGATCGCGAGTGATGGCAAGCTTTATCGCGTGACTCAATCGGGAAATTTGGAACCGTTTGCGTCCGGCTTCGCTAACCCCGTAGCGGTTAGCTTCGTCGGTAAAACATTGGTTCTGACGGACATCAACGGCGACTTCCACGTTGGCCAGCACAAAATTCCGATCGGTTTTATTATCACTATTCGACCGAGCATCGAACCCTAAGCTTCGCATCCCACTTGCGGGTGTGTAATCGCTCGATCGTGACCGTCTGGGTCCCGATCGAGCGATTAATCGTCGAGTTTAGCGGCCGATGGGACACACCGGACCGTCGGCGACTGACTCTAAAGTCGATCCGTCGACGTCTGTGGCAAAAGTCGAATGGACTCGATTGACCATCGCCGCCAAGCCAATCGTCATTGCTAATTCCACCAGTTCCGCGCGCGGGAAGGCTTTTTCAAGTTCCGCGTAGAGCGCCTCGCTAACCTTGTTCTCACGCGTGAGAATTTCCGAGTAACGCAGGACGAGCTTATCCGTATCACTGAACGACGCGCAGGACTCTGGGTCTGCCATCGACGCCATTTCTTGGTCTGTTAATCCGACACTCCGACCGAGCATCACGTGTGTGGGTATTCAGTAATGACAACTATTTACTTGCGAGGCGCGTAGATAGGCTAGCTCGCGGTAGCGTGGTGATAAAACAGCACCTTCGCCATACATGGCTTCGGCTAGCTGCACAAACCCGGCAGCTGCTTTGCTATTATTCGCCCACATTTTGAAAACATTGAGTAACGAAAAACCTAGGTTTTCCATTCGATCGAACATGGCGAGAACCTCCGGGGAGGCGCTATCTCGTTCGACTAGGGGGATCCGTGACATCACGATTTCTCCGGTTGATTAAATTGAAAACGTAGCATAGCATGTGATGAAAGGGGCAGGTAGTCTTTTGCCCACCATCGAGCCGAGTGCAGCACAAGCCTGTACGCTAAAAGTCGGGCACAACTGATGGCTGCCGATCGAAACGCAAGTTTTTCGATCGGCAAGCACTTATCCAGCGGACGTTATCCGTTGGCTTTAGCAGCAACTTCTTGAGCGTGGCGGGCACGATAATCCTGTATCGCTTCTTGTTGCGCCGCGGCTAATGGTTCGCGAACTTTGCGCAAATCGGCTTCACTGCGCTTCATCCGCACATTCGTTTTTTTGAAGTGAGGGATCACGTAGTCAGCGAAAATTTCATAGTGATGTTTCTTCGTTGCGAATTCTGTCCAATTGTGATCGAACAACAGATAGTTTCCAAATCCACCGTTGGACTGTTCGACCAAACTTTCGATGTGTTGGATAGCGTCATCGTAGGTACCGATAACGGCCGAACCGGTATTTGTGATCCACTCAATATACGACTCGATGTCGTTACCCGTAACCTGGATCTGTGGCGCGGCAGCAGTGTGCTGCAAGTAGTCGCACCACTCGCGCAATCCGTAACGAATGTCCGCAAAGGCTTTTTCGCGCGTCTCGGCGAGATGCATGAGTCCGACTACCCGCCACGAATCGCGATCGACTTGTTTGTTAAATTCCTTCGCGCGTGCTTCGGCGACGTCCCAATGCATCGCTAACACGTCGACACCAGCTTTCATCGTGGCGCCAACGGAAATTAAGCCAATACCATGTTTGCCGGCGAGGCGCGGACCAGAGGGAGAAACGACTGCCGCAGCAACGACCGTGGGGTGCGGGTCTTGGTAAAAATCGAGCTGTAGTCTGGCGTCGACTAGTTTGTAGCGCGATGTTTCGATTGAGATAGCCTGGTCGCTGGTCAATAAATGCATTAACACATCCATGTCTTGATCGAGCGCGTCACGTTGCTCGTGCGGCTGGATGCCGATCATCGCCGCATCCGTGGCTAAAGCGCCGGGTCCAACGCCAAGCATGACTCGGCCGCGCGTAAGGTGATCAAGCAATGCGAGGCGATCGGCGACCCAGAGTGGATTGTGATACGGCAACGACACGACACCCGTACCCAACCGTATATTGCGAGTTTGGCTAGCAACGTGAGCGATGAAGATCATGGGGTCATTGATTAACTCAACGCCGCCCGAGTGATGCTCGCCGAACCAGGCTTCGTCATAGCCGATATTGTCGATGAGTTTAGTAATTTCCACATCGCGCTCGAGCGCGTAAGTCGGGTTGTAATTTGTCGGGACGTGGTGGGGTGGCAGAAAAACTCCGAAACGCATGCGCGACATAGCGTCGCCTCCATTAAAGTTATGTGGCCGACGATTATAGGATAAGTAGCGTAGATGTCGGCAAATTGCCCGGATACTGGGCTCGCCTGTGCAGCTCCGAGCTCAGCGCGGGACAGGTTTTCGGCCTATTTAGACCAAATCGGTGCGCGTTTCTCAAGGAATGCATTTAGACCTTCACGACCATCTTTAGTCTCGAACACATTGCATAGCGTTTCGATCTGGTTTTCGACATTACGTCGATAGTCGAGGTCGTTCGCGCGCATAAACGATTGTCGACCTAATGCCATAATCGTCGGTGACTTCTCAGCAAACATTTTGCCGATGGAAATGGCTTTAGCTAGTAACTGCGCGCGAGGAACAACGTGGTTAATGATGCCTAAACTTGCCGCCTCGCTTGCCGGTATCGGTTTTCCGCCAAACAACAGTTCAAATGCTTGGTGACGTGATATTTGTTGCGGCAAATGTGCATAGTGGATAGCGGGGATTAAACCGATGTCGATTTCTGGATAGCCTAAATCGATGTCGTCGGCGGCGACAATAACGTCACTCGTTATTGATAAGGTCATGCCGGCGCCGCGTGCGGGACCGTTGATTGCAACGATGGTCGGCTTCTTCATTGCGTATTGGATATCCATCGTCTTCATATAAAACTTGTAGACGAACTCACGTAAATTTTGAGCGTCGCCTGCCGCTACCATACGCAAATCCATGCCGCCGCAGAACATGCCAGGCAATGCGCTAGTAATAATGATGGCGCGGACATCTTCATCTGCATCCGCTCGCAGAAGTCCGGCGTGAATCGCGTCGATCATTGGGTGATCGATCGCGTTTACCGGCGCGCGATTCATCGTTAACGTTGCGATATAGTCATTCACTGAGTAATCGATCCGCTTCGGGTCTGACATTTTGTGCTCCTAGGTTATGCCAAAGCAGAATTTCTGCGCTGCCGTAGATTTAGTATAACTTTCAGATAGTCTATCGTTGAGGAAGAGCCGGCTGCTGGGCTGCGAAGGTCGATAAACAATGGCGGTTCGCGACTGACCCCACAGTGTCGGCAATTATCATTTAGCGCAAATTCAATCCGACGAAAACTCCGCAGAGCGAATTGTCGAAATCAGCAGAAGCCCCCCTATTTGAACCATCGAAAGGTCCGGCCATTCACATGCGCGCGAGTGACCGGATAGTCGTCATTACCGGCACGCTTTATCAAAGCGTCTATTCCTGAGCAATGACTCAGTCGGCTGGGACGCTCGAATTAAAAATATCTTCTTTAAGCTTCCAGTCGCCCCCTTGGTTTTTCCACACGACGACGTATTTGCCGTTATCGAGTGCGGTGCGATCCGCGCCGTATAAAACGTATTTTCCGACCTCAATTGCGGTATCTCCGTGAACTTCAACCGTATCCGAGAGCAAACTCGCATCTTTGACCCCCATATCGATAACGCCCTGCCAAAAGGCAGTAAGACCGTCATTCGAAACCGTCTCATTGTGGGTGGCCATTAGGCGGGCGTCGTTCGCGTACAAAGCGGCTACGCCGGCAGCGTTGCCAGCCGCGAGCGTGGCGCAAAGCTTTTTATTGTTCTTGTCAATTGTTGAGGCGACATCGGCGTTACTACTCATAATGGTGAGCTCTCCTCACGCGTGGTTTATATAAATCGAACCGATTATCCATCGGTTCGTTTCCGGGACGTACTATAACTGAAAGCGCGCAATACCGAGCAGAAGCGGTATCGCAACGATCAAAAACCCGATAAGTACCAGTCCCAAAACGGTTCGAGATCTATGTAAACGCATCATCCGTAATAGCGTTGTCCAATTAGATTTGAACGCGAAGTTTATCAATCGAGCTCGCTTCGCGATCGTCGCGTTTGTGGCGGACGTCACTTTATCGGCGCCCGGTCACTGCGACTCTTTAAAGCTACCCAAGACCCAATATTCGAATTGCCTGCTGCTAATAACTGTTATGGTACGAGGCGCATTTTCCGAGATAAATCCGCATGACGATTGGAACCCCGAAATGAGCAAACTTGCCGTCTTCGTAGATGTTCAGAACATCTACTACACGACCCGCGATGCATTTGGTCGCCAGTTCAATTACCGAGAATTCTGGCGACGTCTCGAAACGATGGGCGAGATTGTCCAGGCCACCGCTTATGCGATTGATAAGGGCGATCCGGGCCAGATGAAGTTTCAGGCGGCCCTGACGCACATTGGTTTCAACGTCAAACTCAAACCCTATATTCAACGTCAAGACGGATCAACAAAAGGGGATTGGGACGTCGGTATCACCATCGACGTGCTCGCGGCCGCTATGAGTGTAAATATGGTCGTTTTGCTGTCTGGCGACGGAGATTTTGACTTGTTGCTGAAGGAGATAGGCCTGCGCCACGGCGTCGCATCCGTCGTAGTCGGTGTACCAAGCCTAACCGCGAAGTCGCTGATCGATGCTGCCGGGACGTTCATTCCGATCGGCGACGAGCTGCTACTTTAGAACGAGTGCGTTTTTGAACGGCCGTTGGCACTAATTATCGGCGCCAATCCTAAACCGATCAGGGGATTAATGTCTTCTCGATCGGTGCAGCAGATCCCCACATCTTTGTTTGCCCGATCTCGCACACTCGTGCGCGCAAAATATCGATACTAACTAGTGCCAAATAATTGACGACGTGTCGACCAGTCTGACCAAATAATTTAACTCGCCGACTTAAGAAATTCGCCGCTTGGTCGATAGATCCTAGCAGCCTGTCGGACTTAGGCAATCGTAGCGAGCATGGTGGGAAAACGAGCCAAAAAATGTGCGATT
>JAQCEL010000155.1 GCA_027618655.1 Pseudomonadota bacterium
CCGCCACGGCCGCCGATTCCATATCGACGACGGAGCAAGCCGTTTGCTCGACGATGTGTTTTTTCTCGGCCCAAGTTGCAATAGCAGACGCGGTGCAATAAGCATTTAAGCCGTGAGGCTTCAAGCTCGCAAGGTCCTGCTTGAGACGATCACTCCATGGTTTGTCGCATACATAGCGGCTTCCGTCCTCATGGACAATTGATTCGTAAATAATCACTGCGCCGGGTTGCAGTCCAACATCGAGCGCGCCACAAGTGCCCCACGACACGAGTGCGTCGACGTTTTGATCAATGAGGGATCCGGCAGCTGCCGTTGCATTGGCAGGACCTGGACCGGAAATCTTAACGATCCGTGACGGAACACCCGTGTGCTTACGCGGAGCCACATGTAGTGTGCGGGCCTCATCGTTAAGAGCCACTACAAAGCCAATGCGCATAGTGCAATCTAGACGACCCGCGATTCGGACTGATCGATATGGTCCGGGACGGGTGCATTCACTTCACGTTGCGGTAGACCTGCCGAGGCCAGCGCGAACAATGCCGATAATGCTAAGTTCGAACGCACCGCAAGCTTGGTCGACATGACTGTTGCGGTCACGCTTCGTCGCGAAATTTTCACGTCCTGAGAATTCGAAAAATTGCGCTTTTTATCTAACTTTCGTAACGTTAGAACGGCCATGCCCAGCGCCCATAAACAAAATTTTCTGATGCCGACTTCCGAGCGCGGCAACATCACGGTGTAGCGGAGTGCGTTGCGTAGATGGCCATGGGCAATTGCAATCAGGTGTCCTAATCCGTCCTCAAAGTCCGTTCCGCCATCGCCTGGCTCAAACGTTGCGAGTTGGACGCCACGTAGCGCGAAAACATCGGCCGGCAACCAACACGCGCCGCGGCGGCGGTCGTCCCAAATGTCCTTTAGGATATTGGTCATTTGTAAGCCCTGCCCAAACGAGACGGCAAGACGCATCATTTCTGGTTTGCGCGTCTGCAGTTGCGGGCAGTAGTCGCAAAACAATTCGGTCAGTAGTTCACCAACGACACCGGCTACGTAGTAACAATAGCGATCCATCGCGGCCTGGTCGGCGAGACCGTTTAGCGTTTCCTGACCTTGGTAATACACCATGCCGTCGGCCATCGTTCGAACACATTTTTCTATCGCAGCTCGTTGGGTTGAATTAAGTGAATGCGTAATGCGAATTGCCGCAGCCGTGTTAGCGACCAATTCGCGTTCCGCGGCTAAGGTGTGGTCGGCAAGTCGTGGTGCCAATTCTTCGCCGAACGAAGCGCCGTCTTCGGCGCCGCGAATGGCGTCGATAAATCTCTGTGAAAAGCGCCGCTTATCGTCCAAAACCAGTTCGGCGTCGTCTTCTATCGTGTCGGCGATTCGGCATAATAGGTAGGCGTTCGCGACGGCGCGGCTGAGTGCCGCAGGTAAGCTTGGGATCGTCAGCGCGAAGGTTCGCGAAACCCCTTGCAGGATCTGATCCTGAAATAATTCGTCTTTATCTGTCGGCGGGCTAATCATCGCGGCGATAGTGTATCCGTGATGGGTCATCTGGGGCCAGCAGTAGTCCTTTACTGTGCTGAATAAGGTATAACTCAGGCATGCGAAATCGCGGTAGCGTGCTCTTTGGCGCAAATAATTAGACTTGATCAAGCGATGCAATTAGCGAAAATAATTCAGGTAGAGCAGCGTGAGGACGGAACTCATGAACTTAGGTGGGCGTCCGCATTTAGCACAGCGCCTGTGATTATTTATTCGGGACGGTCGCCGAATGCGATTGACATGCGTGTGCCGTGCGCCGCGCAAGCGACCAGCCCGACGATAATCGCTGGGTTGGAGCCGAATACTAGGCACTATTTTAAATTGTGTCGCGAGGCGCACTCGCCAATCACCGTAGCACAACGCAATGTGCCGCTTGCTGGTTGCGTAAACTTTCGCGATCTGGGCGGATATCTAACCGATGATGGCCGCCGCGTTAAGTGGGGACGGCTGTTTCGCTCGGGACACATGGCGAATCTCACCGAGGGTGCCCGAGAGTACTTCGCGGCGCTCGACATTAAGGCGGTTTGCGACTTTCGCATCAGCGAGGAGCGCGCGAGCGAGGCGATGGAGCTGCCGAATAAGCCGACGGTCAATATTCTTGAGATCCCGCCCGGGATCAAAGACCGGTTTTATTTACACCGTGTATTTCAGCAAGCGAGCGGGCCGCAAGATGTAGTCAAGGCGGTCCATGAGATTGTGCTGTCAATGGTGAACGAGTCGGCCCCGCGTTATCAACGATTATTCGACGTGCTGCTCGAATGCGTGGACGACAATATCTTGATCAACTGTTCGGCTGGTAAGGAACGGACCGGGGTTGCGAGCGCATTGATCTTAACCGCGCTGGGTGTGCCGCGCGCCACAATTTATTATGATTTCATGCTGTCGAAGACGTATTTTCCGGTCCAAAAAGAGATCCCGCGCGTGCTTAAGAAATATAACGTCGGCGAAGGACTCGCGGCACAGCAGCTAATCATGCCTTTACTTGAAACGCATGAATCCTACTTGCGCTGCGCATTCGACTTTATTGACAAGAATTTTGGCGACGGCCTTGGCTTTCTGAAGCATCATTATGGTATCGGGCCTGCTGAACTGACCGGGCTTCGTGATCGCTATACGGCTTAGTCGTCGCGGATTGTGATTTTCAACGATAATAGTTTCGTTAGAAGTAGACATTGAGAGGGTGTTATGGCCAAACTTTTTGAGGACACTGATAAATACGGTTATCAATCGGATTTTCCGATTGTCGAGGCGTACAACAGTGCGATGAAGGACTTGGTACGCAAACGATTCGCCGAATCGGGCAAGCAATGGAACGATTTCGTTGCGGATTCGGCCTATGACGATATTACGCCAGCCGATATTGCGAATATCGAACAGCGCCTCCTTGCTTACGGGTATCGCTTCGAACCATCCGCCATGTCGTCGGCGATCGAGCGCCCACAAGCGTACAAGGATTCCGGCTTGCACGACGCCGATTTTTGCTTCGAGCACGACAATGCGCCGACGGCGCCAATCGATGTCGACGGTCGCGAGCTCCGCGGTGCGGGTGATAACGTCGTAACGCGCAACGCGAATGTGGTCGGAATCGCGCGCTACGTTCGAACGAGCGACAAAGTATTGCAATACCTCACCGACGGCGTGCCAGTAGATACCATTGCCATTGTTGACGATTCCGGCGGCACGTTAACAGCGCCGATCTTAGAAAAATTCAAAGCGGTCATTTGCGCTGGTGGTACGACGCGCTCACATCTCGCGATATTAACCCGGGAATATGGTATTCCGTGCTTTATGAACGCTCGCTTAAGTGGTGTTAAAGAAGGCGATAAGCTCGAGTTAGAGGCGGTCGCGAAAGCGAAATCGGCGGAGGATTACGCAAACGGATTGGACGTTTCGGGTAAGGTTTGGCGGATCAATATTAAATAACGGTTACTCGTTTACGCAGGGATTTCACACATGACAGATATCAACATCACTTATGCACAACTGCTTGAGACGAATAATCTCATCCAGCAGAACGCGGACGAAACCTACTGGCTTTGCGCAACGCGAACCGTGCAGGAATCGAAAATATTCCCGGTGTCGGCTTACATTTTGTTTTCATATCTCAACTGTTTCTATCGTTATCCGACCTTGTTGCGCAAGATCGAAGCGCAAATGTCCGCTGAAGAAGTTGGCGACCGAGCGCGCAATCAAGGCGTTAAAATTATTGCCTGGACACTGCCGTGTTTTTATTTGCTCGGTCGTGAAATGTTAATCAATTGGGGTGTCATAAAACCGACGGACGCAGTGGCGGACGTCGCTTACGTTCTCGATTTCTGGAAAAGATTCCAGCTGTCCTGGCACCGTAACAACGGCAATATCACGAATAAGCAAGCAGGCCACCGGGCGCAAATTATGCCGGAGCAACGCTTGCAGGTTTTTCACGCAGACGCATTCGAGTGCCGCGAAGGCGATCCGCTGCACAAGGCGGCGCAGTCTTTCATGGCCACGACGGCTCAATACGGATTCCTCGTATCGTGCGAGAGCCGGCTCACGATGCACAACCATGGGCCCTATAAGATTGCCGATAATCGCGAAATGCTGGTCCGCGATTTTAGAGAATTATCAGAATACGATGTGCCTTGGTTGGACGGCGTAGGGCAGAACATTCCCTACAACAATTTAACCGTCACCATGGTCCTCGAAAATTGTCACATCAACTTACTCGACGATTGGGGTTCTTTCGAATCCGAGCCGGAGATGCGCTCTGAGCATATGGTCGCGGTTGGCTTATACACTGCCGACAACTTAACGGATGGGCACATCCCCGTCGGTATGGGCAGCAAGGAAGAACTGACGAATACGTTCAACGACCTCACCGAACGGGTGAAAGATGCGACTGGAAAATTATGGAAAGAAATGTCCGGGTGGACGCGGGACCAGCAGCTCGATGCCGGTGCATTAACGTATTTTGCGGTGGTTAAAGAGTTAGCTCACATCGCCGGGGTATACGAAGTCGATGACTGGATGATGATCGACGAACGCGCGGAGCGCTTTCGACCGCTATTGAACGACGAGTACGGCAATTTATTTCTCGGCGAGCTGGTCGGCTACATCACGACACCAAGCCAACGCATGCATGACTACACGATGATGCAACATACGGGGCAGCCTGCGCGCGCGCTGAGCTATTTCCCGTATTCGATTTTGGACGACGGTGATTACACGAAATCTGTTGGGCCGATGCGACCGGGATCAAGCAATTTGCCGCCCAAAAGCGATCGCTATCGGACTTCCGAAGGCGTCCTAAGTCTCGCGGAATACAATCGGCGCAGCCGTGAGTTTGTGCCGAGTACTTGCCAAGACCGCTATCGATTTTTGTGTGCCGACTGGGTCAAATATCACTACGATACGCCGCTCGCCGATGAACTATTTAATCTAGAACAGAAGCACTCTCGATTGCTCAAAGGTAAAGGCGCGGGATTGCTTCGAGCTGATATCGAAAAGCTGCGCAACGGCGATTAGTTGAGTGAGTTGGCGGTCTAGGCACAGAAATTCGTAGGAGATTAAAAAGTGGTCAGTAATTTACATCTAGTAATGCATGGGGTCGCGATTAAGAAGCACTGCACGGCTGCGGACATCTCAGGCCTGATTGGCTTACCGACAGATTTAGTAGAACGCGAATTAGTCAGTGCGAACAAAGATGGGCGAGTCGTCCTCGCGGATGGGAAATATATACTTTCGCCGGCGGGGCAAATGATTCTGCTCGGAGAGTATTCACGTTTTTATGGAGATCTGCGCGCTGATAGTCGTTTTACGGGCGCCTACGAGCGATTCGAAATAATCAACACGGATCTCAAGCAATTAATCACGGAATGGCAAACAGTTGAAATCGCCGGGAAGCGTGTTCCGAATGATCATGCGAATGCTGAGTACGACGATAAGCTGATCGGGCGACTTGGCGATCTTCACGAACGCTTCGAACCGATACTGACTTCGATGACAAGCATCTCCCCGCGACTCGGATGCTATGCAGATAAACTGGGCAATGCCTTGGAGCGCGCCGAAGACGGTGCTTTAGAGTGGGTAAGCGATGCAAAAATCGAAAGCTATCACACGGTTTGGTTCGAGATGCACGAAGATTTATTGCGCTTGTTGGGTCGGCTCCGCGAGGAATAGTTCGATCGTTGCGGCAAAACTTATTTTTTTGAAGAGGTTGTAATCTGTGGGACGCCTAGATGGGAAAATTGGAGTAATTACGGGTGCTAGTTCCGGCATTGGTCGCGAATGCATGCGCATGTTCGCGCGCGAAGGTGCGACTGTTTTCGGGATCGCCCGGACCCAAGCGAATCTCGATGAAACGCGCAATCTGGTGGTCGCGGCCGGCGGCATCGCAAGTGTCTACAGTGCGGACTTATCAGATCCGCTGCAAGCAGAGGCAGCCGTGAACGGCGCAATAGAAAAATATGGCCGGATTGATATTCTGCTTAACGCGGCTGGCGTAGGTTACAGTCTAAAGGACACGAGTATCGGTTCGATGAATCCGCTCGACACGACACCGATCGATAAGTGGCGGGAAGTGATGGCGATCAATTTGGATAGCTTGTTTTACGTGTGCCGGATCGCTATCCCGCAAATGAAGAAACAGAAAAAAGGATCTATCGTCAACGTTGCGAGTATTTTTGGTATGGGCGGCGCGCCGGACGCGCACACTTATACCGCAACCAAAGGCGCCATAATCAACTTAACGCGTTCAATGTCAGTAGCGTATATTGATGACGGCATTCGCTCGAATGTTGTCGCACCAGGATTCGTGAAAACCCAAATGGTTGAGATCGTTCTCGATTACTTGTTTTCAGATGAACACGCGCAAGCCACTTCGCCAATGAAGCGCCCAGCCACGACTGAAGAAGTCGCCTATGGTTGCCTATATTTGGCATCCGACGAAGCGTCGTACTGTAATGGTTCGGTCTTGGCTATCGATGGGGGATCGAGCGCGCGCGCGTAATGGTCGAGATAATCTGAGTGGGTTTGAGAATTTATCGAGATCGAGTGCGCCGCGTCACTCGCAGGCAAATGCCTCATTTAATGACGTTAGGACCAGAGAACTTGCTTCGAAATCAAGTTGCTCGTGATGCGCGCGCAAGTATGCGACGACCGCGCCAAACGCATGCTCGAACTTGTCCCCTTCCGGAAAACAGAACACGCGATCTAGACGTCGCCACAGCGCCCAAGTCGCATGTGTTTCAATCGCTGCAGTAATATAGCCGACGCAATAGTGCTTCGCGTCCGGGCCTTTCTTATCAGCGCAGGCAGCGAGAAGTTCGCGTCCACTGATTTGATCCGCATTCACGTATGAACACGCTAGCAGCAGCATCGCTGTGGTAGTAAATCTCAAAGAGGGTAGGAATGACATTTGTCGATTGTGCCGATCCGGTTGTTGTTCTGGTAGTTCCGACCTCACATCGCCGTGTTCAGTTCCATGCCAGCCAGGAGGCTAAACCAGACTATCAATCGAGTACCACAATAATTTCACGCTTCGTTTTTCTTCTCGCGTGCTCGCAGGCGCCATAAAATCAAGCCAGAGATGACCAAAACGAGCAGCGCGAGCGACGCAAGATTGATTAATGCAACACCGGCGCCACCAAAGATACGGCCAGTATGTAAGTCCAGAAGAATTCGTTCGATCGACAAGCCGGCCCCGCGAAAACGCTGGTTGAGTTCGTCCAATAAGATTTTTGGCGCATATTCCGGGGCGCTCCAACTCGCTCGCTGATGCGAGTCGCCGATGACTAATCGGGCCGTTTGCGGATCAAACAAGAATACCTGACTGGCTGTCTTTAGTACCACCTCACCGCTCGGTGCGCTGCCGAGGTATTCGATGTCTGACGGTATGTCGGATTCTGCACCAAGTTTCTCGGCAATCGTGCCATTGGTGGTTAGCAGCACTAACATCGAGTTTGTCGCGACGACAATTTCGCTGCCGGCGGTCGCCGCGCCAATGAGTTGCCCATCAATGTTTTGTAGGCTCGAGGCATCGAAATAGAGTTGGTTGCCGAGTTGCGTGATCCAATGATCGCCGACGGCGAAGCTTACTGGGGGTGGCGCCGGTCGGATCCCGTACCAATCAAGAAGACGGTCGTTGTTGACGAAGCGAGTATCGAGTTCTAATTCGTCCGTTTGCATGAGCAGTAGACCGGTACTGGAAAGTAACAGCAAGAACGTGGCGGCGAAGATGCCAACCGTGCGGTGCCAGGATTTCAATAGATTGCGCACGGATAATTTTGCGCGATCGCGCAACCCAAGCTGGGGCTCGCTTGGTATGGCAGTCGTTTCAGGAGTCGGCATAATTGACACGAATTGTTTCGCGAAGCGACGCGGTCCCTTCACCACTTCGGCAATATCGGACACTCAGCTGATTAAGCTCGTGCCCCGGTAGCATGCGGATTTCGTCCTGCATGGGTTTTGTTATCCACTGTCTTTGTGCGTCCAGCACTGGGTTGTCGAAGGACGTTGCCATGCATGGGCGTGGCTTTTGATAAACATCCATTGCGCGCGAATAAGAACCTTAACGCAAATACGAATCATTATCAATATAAGAACCGTCGCGGAATTCATAGCAAACATCGATTTCCGCCAATTGCGGAGTTCGGTCGTAGATTTATACGGAACTCCCATTGACATTATTTTCGCGCGATTAGCAGCGCGTCTAATGGTCAAAAACCGGTACGAGATATTGTTAAACCGATTCGAAGCTGCCGTCGTCGGCCCCGCTTACAATAGAGGCTGATGAAATTCAGCGATGCAGCGCATCAAAATACTAGTGACCTCGTACACGTTGCCGCGCACCTGGATCGAGGCGAATGGCGGAAGCGCGATCTTGAAGTTATTAGAATTCTAAATAGAGGGAATTGAAACGTATGAACCAAACCGACCCAGAGTCACTCGGAATGTCGTCAGCACGCCTGCAACGAGTGAGCGATTGGCTACGTCAGCAAATCAGTAATGAGCGACTCGCCGGTGCGAGTGTCATGGTCTCGCGGCACGGAAAGATCGCGTATTTTGAAGCAGCCGGCCAAGCAGAGTTAGAGACTTCAAAGCCGTTTTCGAACGACACCATCGTCAGAATTTATTCGATGTCTAAACCGATCACGACAGTCGCTGCCATGATGCTCTGTGAGCAGGGCTGTTTCCAGCTTGACGATCCGGTTAGTCAGTACATTCCGGCGTTCGCACACACACCGGTTTGGCGCGGTGGTGACTACGAGATTGAGGTGACTGATCCGGTCAAGTCACCGATGACCGTGCGCCATCTCATGACGCATACGTCCGGCTTAACGTACAGTTTTATGCGCGCCAACGTGATCGACCGCGCGTACCGCAAGCAACAAATCGGCGTGCCTTCTGAGATTCAAACACTTGAGGAATGGGTAAATCGCCTCGCGAAAATTCCACTCATGTGCCAACCCGGCAGCGAGTGGAACTACAGCGTCTCAACCGATGTGCTGGGTCGACTAGTCGAGGTTTGGTCGGGACAATCATTGCTTGAGTTTTTCGAGACGCAAATTTTCAAACCGCTTGGCATGGACGACACGGGATTTCATGTGGATGCGGCCAAGCATCATCGTTTTGCGGCCTTGTATTCGCCCCCGTCTGGTGCGGATATGAGCAACGTGGGTCGTGCGCCCGCAGCGAATGAGCAGCGCGCGGCCGGTTTATTGTTGCAAGAGTCCGGATCGGTAAGTAGTTATCTAGAGCCGACGACACTCTATTCAGGCGGCGGTGGATTGACGTCAACAATTGAAGATTACGCGCGCTTTTGTCAAATGCTACTCAATGGGGGTGTACTTGACGGCGAGCGCTTATTGTCACGCAAGACGGTTGAGTTTATGCGCCAGAATCAGCTTCCGGAGAACCGCGATATGGCAGGCATGGGGCAACCCGTGTGGAGCGAAACAAGTTACGAAGGTATCGGATTTGGACTTGGGTTTGCGGTCGTGATCGATCCGGTTAAAGCGCACATTATTACGTCCGTTGGAGAACATCACTGGGGTGGGGCGGCGAGCACTTTTTTCTGGTTAGATCCTCAAGAAGACCTATTTGTGATTTTTTTCGCTCAGTTGATGCCCTCATCGACTTACCCAATTCGGCGCGAATTGCGCGCGCGCGTTTATCAAACATTGATTGACTAGCGGACGTCGACCAGTCATTCGATGCCAGAGCAAAACGCGTGTGACAATGGCCGTTAAACTAGGCTATATATAAACCTCAACTTTACCGAAGGGACTAACGTTATGACTCACATAAGCAAGGTGCCGTTCGATCAGCTAGACAAACAATTACAATCAACAATGCGAGAAAGCGACGCGGCACTCGGCGGATCGGAATGGATCCAAGTGTTCTCGCAAACTCCCGAACTCTATAAAGCCTTTGTGAAATTTTACTACGATCACATCATGGTTGATGCCGACGGTATCAGCGTCAAGTTAACAGAGTTGGTGCGCCATAAAATCGCCTTGATTAATCAATGCCATCTCTGAATGACCGCAGTGTATGCCTCGGCGAGGCATCAAGGTTTAACCGACGACATGATTGCCGCACTACCAGATTTTGAGAACAGCACGTTATTTACGCCGGCCGAAAAAGCCGCGTTTCGATTTGCGGATTCGATGGCTGGAGATTTCCATTCGATTGATAAACAACGTATCGACGATCTTGCACAGTACTACACCGAACCTGAAATTATGGCGCTCGGTTGGCGTATGGCTATTTTCGTTGGCTACGGTCGACTCGTTTGGGCGACTGGGTTGCAAAGCGTGGGTGGTCTATGCCCCTTGTCATTCGCGCACGAAGAAATGCATTAAGCGAATCAGGGACTAGCAGCCTGTCGGACTTAGGAACAATCTACTGCGCTGCTGGGACAACGGCCCAAAAACGTGCGAT
>JAQCEL010000156.1 GCA_027618655.1 Pseudomonadota bacterium
ATACGATCAAGGTTATTCAGAAATGCGTTGGGCGAATCCAACAATTGATCCGTGGCTACCTGGCGAAGAGACGGAAATTCTGATCCCGAGCCTTTATATCTTACCGGATGCCCCGCAAAGCGGGGTCGTGGTGAACGTCCCCGAAATGAGATTGTATTTTTATCCCCCGACGAAAGGGCAGCAAGACCCCGTTGTCTCGACGTACCCGATCAGTATCGGTCGGCAGCAATGGACTACCCCCCACGGTGCGACGAAGATAGTGGAGAAAATTAAAGACCCGAGTTGGTATCCGCCAGAATCAATTAGAAAAGAGCACGCTGCCGAAGGGGATCTACTCCCTAAGATTGTGCCAGCCGGACCAGACAATCCGCTTGGCGCTTACAAAATGCGTCTCGGCCTGCCCGGTTATTTGATCCATGGCACGAACAAACCTTATGGAATTGGCATGCGGGTTACGCATGGTTGCGTACGAATGTACCCTAATGACGTTGAGAAAATATTCAACCAGGTTTTAGTCGGGACCCCCGTTCGGATCGTAAATCAGCCCTTTAAGATTGGATTGGCGCATGATCAAGTGTTCCTTGAAGTCCATCCGCATTTAGAAGAAGACGCGGACATCTTCCGGGATCAGTTTTCGCATGTGGTTGAATTGATTATTGCAAGAACCGCTGGCTACCAAACGCAATTGAATTGGACGACGTTGCGCGAAGCGATCCGAGATAAAAATGGCGTTCCTATAGTGGTGGGGACCGTAAGCAGGCTCGAGGCAACTGCCGCTAGGTAGAACGGCATTCGTTCTTGGCTGGCATGACAACATAGTCAATTTATGACATCTAGGTGCCAATATCGGGCTGCGTTAAGCCTGCAGTAGCCACGTGAGAAGACTTGGGGACTTCGGAATTTTAGGACGAAAAAAAACCCCGCGAGGGCGGGGTTTCCTGACAGCTCTGCTAGCTACACACTATTTTTTCATCGTGTGCTCAAACATTCTTTCGATACGGTCCTTATTCTCGCCGCAGCATGTTAGAGCCGCATCAGCAGTGCTTTGTGCCTTTGCTGCTGCAGCATTTGCTGCGTTTGCGGCGTCAAGCGCGCTCTTTGCGGCACTTTCTGCAGATCGAGCTGCAGATTCAGCACTGCTGGCCTTCGCTTCAACGGCGGCTAGTTGCTCGGGTTTAACCGAAGCACAGCCTGACAGAACCCCCAATGTGACCGCAATTGCTGTCATTTTCAAAGTCAGGGAAAGTATTTTTTGCATGGCAATGTTATCTCCTATCCACAATAATCAGTTATCCCCGGTTTAGGAATCCCTTTTTAGACGCAGAATGATGAACTATTTCAGTACGTTTGGCAATTTGATTAGATATTATCTAAGCATTATTTAATAAAAATGCGCTAGGGGTATCGGACTACCTTGGGTCATCCGCATGACCAATATTCCGGACGGTCTCTTGGCGTTTGTTACTGAGTTCAATGGTCTGACCATTCGTCGCACCGAGTGCATCAGCACAGCCGCCACTGATACCATCCGCGTCCACATGATCTTAGAGCACCCGATCCTAACGGCCCATTGACACAGTTGGTTTGACATCAGTCAATTTTATGCAACAACCTGAACCTCTCATCTATCCAGCGGGATCTACGCGTCGTTGGCCAAAGACATCCGAGATTGAGTTTTTTGGTCAATTTGGTCGGAGCGCGATTAAGCGATTCTTCCGATTAAACTGGGCGCGCAAAAATTCCATTTGGTCGGATAATATTTTTCTGTTCGATAAGGCGAGAAACTCTGCCCAATTTGGCACGTAAGGGACAGCGAGAAGCGGCATGAGCGCTCGTTCGGGCGTTCGGCATCCTTTGCGGGTATTGCATGATCGGCAAGCAGTGACGACATTCGACCAAATGTCCCGACCGCCCTTAGATAAAGGAATAACATGGTCGCGGGTAAGCTGATTCTCGCCGCTTCGAGACCCGCAGTACATGCATAGGTAACCGTCGCGGCGAAATAATTCGTGGTTGTTTAGCGGCGGGGTGTCCCGCTGTGTATGGCGCCCGCGATTCGAACGCTTAATCGCAATAATTGAGTGCACGGTGACCGATGATCGCCCACCGCTCGCGCGGCAATGCCCTCCGAAAAACGTGAATTCATTCTCGCCGGCAGTCCAGGCGACAAGACCTCGACTGTAAAGGCACACGGCGTCTTGCCACGGCACCCACCGCAATGGCGTTCCCGCAACATCGAGCCGAAGTATCAGTGGCGATCGATTCATAGTCTGTTTCCCTTCAGCGAATTGCAGTCTATCGGTGCGTTACACCAAACGCTAATCTATACCCTTAAACGTACCGGCTAAGCTTACAACAATTCTCCAAATACCAGCCAGAGCGTAAATAACTAATCGATGAGCTGAACTCACCGTCGCGGTTCACCCAGCTAGTAAAAATTGCGACGCTCTCACCTAGGCGAAATGGAAAAAATCTGTGGCGAATATCGGTACTCTCCTTGAAATAATGCGTCGCTTGCGCGATCCCGAACACGGATGTCCTTGGGATTTAGAGCAATCCTTCGTGTCTATTGTTCCGCACACGATAGAAGAGGCCTACGAAGTCGCCGACTGTATTGAACAGGGTCGGATCAGCGATCTGCCCGGAGAACTCGGTGATTTGCTGTTTCAGGTCGTGTTCTACGGACAAATTGCGCAGGAGCAAGGGCTATTTAGCTTTGAAGACATCGTTGATGCGCTGGCGAATAAGCTTGTGTCACGCCACCCGCATGTATTCGCAGATGCTGCTGTGCTTACGGCAGGGGCGCAGGCGGGGCGCTGGGAATCGCTCAAGGCGACTGAACGATTGGCCGCCAACGATGGGCGTCCCACGAGCGAACTTGCTGATGTTCCGCTCGGCCTGCCCGCACTGACACGGGCAAAGAAACTCCAAAAGCGCGCAGCCCGAGTCGGATTCGATTGGCCGAACACCGACGGTGTGCGTGCGAAAATTATAGAGGAACTGAAAGAGGTCGATGCCGCGATCTCCGGGGGGGCGGTTGCTGAGATCGAAGAAGAAATCGGCGATTTACTCTTTGCCTGCGTGAATTGGGCTCGGCATTTGAACGTTGAGCCAGAATCCGCGTTACGTAGCGCATCGCATAAATTCACCCGTCGCTTTCAGTACATTGAATCGAATCTCGCGCAGGCGGGGCTTAAGTTCGAGGACACCTCATTGGCACGCATGGATCAGTTGTGGGATGAAGCAAAATGGGCGGAAAAAGCACCGTAAAGCTCAGCCACACAATAAAAAAACGGGTGCAAAAGCACCCGTAAGTAGGACCAAAGGGAGGAGCACAATGACGGTTAAGTCGCTTGCGTCATTATAGTTAGAGCAATTCGCGCGCCATCTACTCGTTGCAGCAAAAACAACGGGTTACGCGACCGGCAGTGACGACATCGGGTGGTAAGTGACATGGATCCGCCGTTTAGGGCGTCAAATTGACAATTCTCGGCACCCAGGAACTCTTGGGACCGCACGTATCGAGTGGACCTCGCTACAGTTCCGCGGCGTCCCGAGCGGTTCTTTTGTCCCTTTCAATCATTGCGTAAGCGGAGTGATTGTGGATGGATTCGAAATTTTCCGATTCGACGGTATAGGATAAAACGCGGTCCTCCGAATTTAACTTCAGGGCGACCTCACGAACCATGTCTTCAACGAACCGCGGGTTATCGTACGCTCGTTCAGTGACATACTTCTCGTCGGGCCTTTTTAGCAAGCCGTAGAGTTCACAACTTGCAACTTGCTCGACGACATCGATCAACTCCTCAATCCACATGAAGTCATTTACTTTTACTTCGAGCGTGACGTGGGATCGTTGATTGTGCGCCCCATATGCGGAAATATTCTTCGAACAAGGGCACAGCGTCGTGCAAGGAACGACAACTTTAACGGAGATCGTCGGTCCATCAGGGCCTACTTCTCCGATAAACGTAACCGTGTAATCGAGCAAGCTTTTAACGCCAGACACGGGTGCCGATTTCTGGACGAAATATGGAAACGTCATTTCAATTCGTCCGAACTCGGCGTCGAGCACGTTGGTCATTTCTTCGACCATACTTTCGAACGTGGGCACCGAAATCTCAAATTCGTGGTGGTTTAAGATCTCCACGAACCGGGACATATGGGTCCCTTTGAATTTGTGCGGAAGTCCAACCATCATGTTGAAACTTGCGACGGTATGTTGCTCGCGACCAGCGCGATCTCGGACCACCACTGGGTGCTTTATGTCCTTGATACCGACTCTATCAATTGCGATCCGGCGGGTATCTTCAGAGCCTTGCGTATCCGGAATGTTCGACGCTATGGTGGTAGGTTGATTCATATCAAGTGTCCGTCCATCTACGGTCAAAAGGCCGTTATTAAGTGCTACGACAACCCCCGGGGCCAATAAGTGCCGGAGAGGGGACGAGATAGGATTCTAAATACTTTTTCGTTGACCAGCCAGTTACTACGGTTACCGACGATTTTGCTTTAACGATCGCGACTCACAATGTAGCTGGCAATTTTCCGCAATGTATCTGCCGCCGGCCCGAGGGGAACGAGGCATTCCCGCGCTTCTTCACACAATCTTTGCGCCGTGTCCTTCGCTTCCTGCATGCCGAGAATCTGCGGGTAAGTGGGTTTATTTTGTTCACTATCAGAGCCTTGGGGCTTGCCGATAATGGCTGTTTCTCCTTCGACATCGAGAATATCGTCGTGGACTTGAAATGCGAGCCCGATGCACTGCGCATATCGATCGAGTCTCGTGACTACATCGAGGTCATCGATGCCGCTGGCAAGGCAAGCCAGCTTCACACTCACGCGGATTAAGGCGCCGGTTTTGTATAAATGCATCTTTTCCAATTCGCCGATCGTCAGCTGCGAACCGACCGATGCAAGATCAATCGCTTGTCCCCCAGCCATCCCTGCCGATCCGCTCGCATCGGCAAGCGCACGGAGCATTTCGACTTGCCGTGCAGGCGTTATTTGGGAGCGCGTGTCGTGGGCGATAACGGAGAAAGCTAATGCTTGCAAAGCATCACCGGCAAGGATCGCGATGGCTTCGTCAAACTGTTTGTGGCACGTCGGCCGGCCACGGCGCAAATCGTCGTCATCCATGGCAGGTAGATCGTCGTGGATTAGCGAGTACGCGTGGATCAATTCGACGGCAACGGCGCTCGCGTGCAGTCGCGCGATAGGGGTGTTGAATGCTTCGCCTGTTGCATAGACCAGGACCGGACGAATTCGCTTCCCTGGGCCAAGTGCCGCGTAGCGCATGGCCTCATGGAGTCGCGTAGGCTCGCGGTCAGCAGGCGGCAGGCTGTCCTCTAGTGCGGCATCAACTTCGCTTTGGAACGCACGCAGAATTTTATCAATGCCCAATTGACGCTCTCAAGATTCTTCGCTCGGTTCAAACGGCGTCAATTGAGCAGACCCTTGCTCATCTTTAGTCAACTGAAAAACTTTTTGCTCTGCTTCGCGCAGCGCCTGCTGACAAGATCGGGCTAAAGCGATGCCGTTTTCAAATTGTTTCAAGGACTCTTCTAAGGAAAACTCTCCGCCTTCCATTTTTTCGACAAGCTTTTCGAGTTCGGCAATTGATGATTCGAAGTTGATTTTTTGCGTCTTGCGAGACATGTGTGAATGCGATTCTCAAATTCATTAATTTTTCGCGAAAATACTCGACGCGAATCACCCGGCAATGGGGCGGCAACTCTACTGACCGGACGTCAGCGGGTCAACTGCGCATGGCAAATTTAGCCGTCGCAACGGTGCAGATTAGGTCCGCGCAACCGCTTGACTCTTGCAAGTCCAACGCTTTAGACTTCCGGCAGTTTAGAATTAGTCTAAAGAGCCGCCAGCCTACGCGGCGCGGGCACGGAGCTTGTACACCGGGACACCTCGGGGCGTTACGATTCGAATCGCAAATTCCGAGCGGCGGCAGTTAAATGAAGAGCAACTGGAATGAATTGGCGGCGACAGCGCTGCCCATCGAAACACCATAAATCCAAAGTCCTGCATCGATCAGGGTCTTAAGCGGAGGAAGTCAAAGTGGCATCACTAAAAAACTCGAAAACTGAAGAAAATCTCAAGGCAGCGTTTGCCGGTGAGTCCCAAGCGAACCGACGATACCTATATTTCGCCCAAAAAGCGGACGTCGAAGGCTACAACGACGTGTCCACGGTTTTTCGTTCAACGGCGGAAGGTGAGACGGGCCATGCGCACGGACATTTGGAATACCTGGAAGCCGTTGGCGATCCGGCGACCGGGCAACCAATCGGCAGCACGGAACTAAACTTAAAAGCTGCCATTGCTGGCGAGACTCACGAATACTCGGACATGTATCCCGGCATGGCTAAATCTGCGCGCGAAGAAGGGTTTGATGAAATCGCCGATTGGTTTGAGACGCTCGCCAAAGCAGAGCGATCGCACGCGAACCGTTTTCAAAAAGCGCTCGACACACTCAACGGATAAAGCGACTCGGTCGAGTTAAGTTGAAGCCGGGCGCGTGCCCGGCTTCGTTCGTTTTGGAACGCCAAAATGCGGCGACGAGTCGCCGCCCGCTCGGAGAAGCCAGACTATGTCCGATGAAGCAACAACCTCGGAAGGGGGGCTAGCCGCGCCGACGCGCCACCCGCTGGGTTGGAAGGACCCAAAATTTTACGACGAAGGCGATCTTTTCACCGAATTGGAGCGGGTCTTCGATATTTGCCATGGGTGTCGAAGGTGCGTGAGCTTATGTAACTCGTTTCCGACCTTGTTCGATTTAGTCGATGAATCGACCACCATGGAAGTCGATGGAGTTAACAAAGACGATTATTTCAAAGTTGTCGATCAGTGTTACCTATGTGATCTCTGCTACCTGACGAAATGCCCTTACGTCCCGCCTCACGAGTGGAACGTCGATTATCCCCACCTGATGTTGCGCGCCAAGGCGTTTAAGCATGAAAAGGACGGCCCATCGTTTAGGGACAAACTGCTAACCTCGACCGATCAAGTTGGGAAGCTCGCTTCCATCCCCGTGGTTGTGGAAATCGTCAACACGGCCAATGAACTTAAACCGACTCGGAAATTATTAGAGGCCACGCTGGGTATTCACGCAGATGCGCCACTACCGAAGTACTCGAGCAATACCGCGAGAAAGCGGGTCAGCAAGCGCGACCTCGGGACAGTTTCAGTTAATAAGACGGAACGAACTACTGGCCGAATTGGCATTTTCCTGACTTGTTACGGCAACCGTAATGCGCCGCAAATGGTGGAAGACCTCGCGGTGATTTTGGCTCATAACCAAATAGACGTGGCGATCACCGAGTCGGAACTGTGTTGTGGTATGCCGAAGCTCGAGCTGGGTGACTTACCTGCAGTAGAAAAACTAAAGAACCACAATATCCCCCAACTGATCAAATTGGTCCGCCGCGGCTACGATTTGACCGCACCAATTCCAAGTTGCGTACTGATGTACAAACAGGAGCTGCCGTTAATGTTCCCGGATGACGAGGACGTGTTGGCCGTCGCTAAGGCATTTTTCGATCCGTTCGAATATTTGATGCTACGCCATCGTGAACAGCTTCTGGATCTCAAATTCTCCCACTCGATTGGGTCTGTGGCCTACCACGTACCGTGTCACCAACGGGTGCAAAAAATAGGACCAAAGACCAAGGATATCCTCGAACTCGTTCCGGAGACGGTCGTGAGCGTTATCGAGCGGTGTTCGGGCCATGACGGCACTTATGCTGTCAAACGCGAGAATTATGCGATTGCCCAAAAGATTTGCCGTCCAGTCGTCACCCGAGTCGATGAGGCGCAGGCCGACCATTTCATCAGCGACTGCCCAATGGCTGGCGATTTGATTCAGCATGGCAGACAAGAGGGCGTCGCGACATCGGCATTCGCATTATTAAGGCACGCCTACGGGATCTGATTACTATGGAAAAAATTACCCGCCAGGATCTTATGCCGTTAGAAAAATACCACGAACAGAGAATGGATTTCAGACGCACCGTCATGGCCCACAAGGCCAAGCGACAAATCGCGATTGGCCCGCACGCCACGCTCTACTTTGAAGATCGTCTAACGGTGCAATACCAGATCCAAGAAATGTTGCGGGTTGAGCGTATTTTCGAGGCCGCGGCAATCGAGGAAGAACTTGCCGCATATAACCCACTTATCCCGGACGGGACAAACTGGAAAGCAACCTTCATGCTGGAATACGAAGACGCAAACGAGCGTGCCGTCGCATTGGAGAAATTAGTCGGTGTTGAGGATCGGGTCTGGGCGCAAATAGATGCTTGTGAACGCGTCTGGGCGATCGCCGATGAGGACTTGGACCGATCGCGTGAAACAAAAACTGCGGCTGTTCACTTCTTGCGATTCGAGTTTCCGGAGTCGATGCTCGAAATCGTGCGCTCTGGGTCTTCGGTGACATTCGGCATCGAGCATCCGCATTACGCTTTCACAACCGGCCCAATTGAAGCACTTACTAATGCGGCCTTAGTTGCGGATTTTGCCTAGCAGCAGCGCAGTTATCACGCAGTTTCCCCGGCGGTCCCTTTGGTGCTTGACCCACGGGTTAACAGTATAAGAAAATCCGATACTTATTAGCTATTTGAGATAGCTTTTTAATTTAAAATATATGTCTTGAGAAGCGACGCAGGACATTGGGGAGTGGTTTTTGGCCGCCAAGTACGACGCTGCAGATATCGAAGTCCTCACAGGATTAGACCCCGTCCGTAAACGCCCGGGTATGTACACTGACACCAGCCGTCCAAATCATCTTGTCCAAGAAGTTGTCGACAATAGCGTCGACGAAGCGATCGCCGGACACTGTTCTGAAATCGACGTGACTTTGCACAGTGACGGCTCGATCAGCGTCGCCGATAACGGACGTGGTATGCCCGTCGACCAGCACCCCGGGGAAAAAGTGCCTGGCGTCGAAGTCATCCTGACCCGACTGCATGCTGGCGGTAAGTTCTCCAATAAAAATTACAAATATTCTGGCGGTTTGCATGGGGTCGGGGTATCTGTTGTCAACGCTTTGTCTAAAAAGCTTAACGTGTCTGTCAAACGAAACGGCAGCGTTCATCAGATGTCGTTCGCCAATGGCGATCGAAAGAAACCGCTAGTAATTACGGGCACAGTTGGAAAGCAGAATACGGGCACGGAAATTCGCTTTTGGCCCGATGCGAAATACTTCGATACCGTTAAATTATCACTCAGCAAACTACGCCATGTGTTACGCGCCAAGGCGGTGCTGTGTCCGAGATTACTCGTTCGGATGCACAACGAGGACGACGGTACGACGCAAGAATGGTTTTATGAAAATGGTCTAGAGGGCTACCTTGAGGAGGCGATGCCTGACGCAGAGTTGTTACCGAACAAACCTTTTCAAGGTGATATGTCTGGCAATGACGAGGCTGTGACGTGGGCACTTCAGTGGCGTGCTGACGAGGGCGAGATAATTACCGAGAGCTATGTAAACCTGGTGCCAACGGCGCAAGGTGGAACACATGTGACCGGATTGCGCCAGGGTCTTTTGGACGCAATGCGTGAGTTCTGCGAATTTCGCAATCTGCTACCGCGCGGCGTGAAACTGACGGCGGACGATGTGGTCGAGCGATGCGCCTACGTGTTGTCTGTCAAACTGACGGATCCTCAATTCTCGGGACAAACGAAAGAACGGCTATCTTCGCGATCTAGCTCGACGTTCGTTTCCGGTGTCATTCGCGATTCGTTCGCACTCTGGCTCCACAAATATGCGGAGGTCGGTGATCGAATCGCCGAGATTGCGATCTTTCGCGCCCAATCGCGACTTAAAGCATCGAAATCCGTGGTCCGAAAAAAGCTCGGCGGATCAGGTCCAGCGTTGCCAGGCAAACTCACTGACTGCGCATCCCAGAACCTAGATGAGACGGAATTGTTCCTGGTTGAGGGAGATTCTGCGGGTGGTTCGGCGAAGCAGGCTCGCGATAAAGATTTCCAAGCCATCTTGCCGCTTCGCGGGAAAATCTTGAACACTTGGGAAGTGGAATCGAACCAAGTTTTGGCGTCCCAGGAAGTTCACGATATATCGGTTGCGCTCGGCGTCGATCC
>JAQCEL010000157.1 GCA_027618655.1 Pseudomonadota bacterium
GTGTGACGATGTGGTTGAAGATCGCTCGAGCCGTGAAGTTTTCGTGATTCCGAATTTTGGTTGGAGTCGTCATCTCTCCGAGCGCTCGAGTGTTGGCGTGTCGGTGTACGGTAACGGCGGTATTAACACGACTTATGGACGCAACTTCTACACTGAGACGGCGGCGCGGATCCTGGGTGGCCGACCAGGGGATCCGGGATTTCCGCGCACTGGTAAAATCGGTGTCGACTTTTCGCAGTTATTTATAGCCCCGAGTTTTGCTTATAAGGTCGGCGAAAATCACAGTGTTGGCATCTCCCCGATTTTCGGCGTGCGCCGGTTTAGTACGCGGGGCTTCGAAGTGTTCGCGCCGATCTCAAGCGACCCAACGAGTTTGACAGGTCGAGGAACTGAGTACAGCTTAGGCGGCGGCGTACGCATCGGTTGGATCGGACACTTAAGCGATCGGTTCGCACTTGGCGCGCAGTACACCAGTCCGGTTTGGTTTCAGCATGCGGTTAAGTACAACGGCTTGCTCGCTAACGGTGGCGAGTTCGATGCGCCGCCTCACTACACGATTGGATTGGCATGGTCTGCAACGCCGACTTTAGATATCGCGTTCGACGTGCAACGCATACTCTTTGGCGAGGTGGATTCGCTTGCTAATCCTGGTCCAACCGCCGCGGAATTGCAGGGTATGATTACGCCAGCGCGACTGCTCGGCGGCAACGGATCGATCGGATTTGGTTGGATCGATCAAACGATATATAAGCTTGGGTTAAGTTATCGCCACAGCGATCATCTGACGTTGCGCGCCGGTATGAACCATGGGTCGAGCCAAATTCCTAACCGCGAGTCGCTCTTAAACATCATTGCGCCGGCAACGATTAACGATAACGCAGCCGTTGGTTTCAGTTGGAAGATCGCGGACTACGGCGAATTATCGGCAGCCTATATGCGTGCGTTCAAAAAGACGAACCGCAACGGCGCGACGGCATTTTTTGGCGCCGGTGCAAGAGCTTCAATTGTCCAAGACTGGTTAGATGTCGCGTGGTCGGCGGATTTTTAGGGGATCTGGGGACACTGCCCACTAAGACGTTTAGGTGTCGTTGATGCCGACTTTGAATCGAATATTCCGTGGTTCGATCTCGACCCAATCGATGCGCCCGGTATCCTTCGAACTAACTTAGCTAAACGTCTAAGTGGGCAGTGTCCCCTCGGCTTTCAGGGCCCCCTTCGCTTTTTGACAAGAAAGTACGAGCTCAAAGATGACGGCATTCAGCACAGAAAGATAAGGAACTGAACGCGGTGGTCTACGTTTAATCGTAAATCGTGAATTTAAATGGTGGCCGGGGACAGAATCGAACTGTCGACACAAGGATTTTCAGTCCTCTGCTCTACCAACTGAGCTACCCGGCCTTATTCCTGCCTGCTCGTGAGGCGAAAAGCCATGGAGCCTGAACCAGAAACGCGACGGCTGTGCGTCGCGAGGGCGCTATTAAATCGGGTCGGCCGCGGAGAGTCAACCAGCGGATCGTTGTTCCACAATCGTTCGCTTACCGAGGAGGTTGACGTTTGCCGGCTCAGAGACCACTATTTTGCTTTGTGGACGTCATTGGAGAAGTGTCATGGCAACATCTTGGACTGTTTCGGGCGAATATATGGAAGCGTGTAGCTGTGACTTTTTATGTCCCTGCATCCCAAAGAACTCAACGACAGCGGCGACATTGGATTTTTGTAAGGTGGCGCTCGCATTCGAGATCCGCGGTGGTGCCTACGGCACGACGTCCATGGCAGGTGTGCGTTTCGTGTTAGTCGCGCAATCGAAAGCGATTATGTCGCATGGCGATTGGATCGGCGGATTAATTATCGATAGTGGCGCTAGCGATGAACAAGTGGCCGGGGTGGCAGCCATCGCCGGCGCGTCCGGTAACGGACCTTTAGCGATGTTTGCGCCGATGATTACGGATTTCCGTGGCGTCGAACGCGCAGAGGTGAAATTCGTCAAAGACAACGGCAATGTGAGCGTCGTGGTTGATGGCATGGTCGACCAGTCGATAGTCGGGGTCGAGAGCATGGTGAAACCGGGTGAGTTTGTGTGTATTGATAACGCCGCCCACCCTGTGAATTCGCGACTCAATTTTGCGACGGCTGTAAAAAACGTGATCAGCTGTTTCGGTATTGAATGGGAAGACAAGAAGGCAAAAACGAACGGTCACTTCGCACCATTTAATTGGCAAGGGGAAGCGGCCTAGATTCCCCTTGAGAGTGCTATAGCTTAGCGGCGACTTATACCTCACACGACTGTCTAGTCCACGAACCGTCCCTGTTCTTGCGCCGCTAAGCGTATCCCCGTGGCTCCGTTTGTCCCACTGAATGAATTAACGCTCCGCCTGCGCATTCAGCAGTTTCTTACATACTTCGCGCTCATCGCGGTCGCGGCGGTCGGCTGGTACGCCTTAATTGAGACTGAATCCGCCATGCGCGTGATGCGTGGTGACGGAATCTTCGTTGAATTCATGCGGATGATGATGACGCCTAGTGATGCAGCGCGCTATCTGGGTGCGACTATCGTGATGTGGGTCGTGATGATGATCGCCATGATGGTGCCGGCGGTCCTGCCTATGCTCATCGTGTTCCGCAAGCTCGACCGTGGCCCGAGTTCGGCGTTCGATCCTGCGTTTTTCGTATTCGGGTATCTGTCAGCGTGGAGCCTGTTTTCGGTACTGGCTGCGGGCCTGCAGTGGATCCTGCACGATGCCGGATGGTTAGTAGGCGATTTGTTGGCCATGCGTTCCTACGCCGCTGCGAGTGTATTAATCCTCGCTGGCGCGTATCAACTCACGCCATTGAAAGAATCTTGTTTGGAAAAATGCCGCAGCCCCATGGGCTTTTTTCTCGCCAATTGGCGCAAAGGCCGTCGCGGTGCCCTCACCATGGGTTTGCACCACGGACTGTTTTGTATCGGCTGTTGTTGGGTACTCATGCTGATCATGTTTGCCGGCGGCGCAATGAGTGTGCTGACGATGGCTCTGTTGAGCGCATTTATCTTGGCCGAGCGGTTACTGCCGCCCGGACCGTGGGTGACCCGGATACCAGGGTTTGCCTTGATCTGTCTTGGACTCTACATCGTAGTCGTCGCCTGAACGCTTATTCCGGGGCGACAAATTCGTCTGGTGCTTTTGATCCTTCACCGAAGAAAAATTTTTCCATTTCACCTTCGAGAAATTTCCGGTCTTTCGGCTCAATCGGGGTAAGACGATATTCGTTAAGCAACATGGTTTGATGACGTAACCACTCTTGCCAGGCTTCTTGGGAGACGTTGGCAAATATCCGCTGGCCGAGCTCGCCCGGATAGGGCGGCCGATTTAGACCTTCAGCTTCGCGTCCCAATTTAATGCAGTTAACAGTACGACTCACAATGTGTCCTCTCGGTTGTTCGGATTGGCGATGTCAGCTAGAAGCTTGCTAACGGGTTTCGCGAGACCAACTTTTACAGGTTGGCTAGTGTTATACCAAAGCCATTCGTCGGAATCCATGACCGAAGGGTGCGAGAGTTTCACGACGCACTCCAACGGCGTAATACTTAGTCGAAAATGCGTAAAGGTATGCGCGAAAGGAGACTGCTCGACGACCGATTGTGTGAGCGTCAGGCCGTGCCGCTCGCACCAGACGCCAACCTCGTCATCGTCGTCTATCTCAGGGAAACACCAGAGGCCGCCCCAAATGCCGACCGGTGGTCGACGCCTGAGGAGTAGTTGGCCATCGAGTTTCACTAGCAGAAACCGCGTATACTTTTGCGGTAACGGTTTACGCGGCTTCGATTCCGGGAATTGCGACTGCGTGCCATGCGCATTTGCCCGGCAATCCGCGTGCAACGGACAGCGTCCGCAATCGGGCTTAGAGCGCACGCAGAGCGTTGCACCAAGGTCCATGATCGCTTGCGTATAAGCTGCGACCCGCAAGTTCGGCGTATGTGTTTCGGCATGCAACCAGAGTTTTTTCTGCACGGCTTCCTCTCCCGTCCAACCACTCACTTCGTGAAAGCGGGCCAGCACGCGCTTCACGTTGCCGTCGAGTATTGGGTGTCGATCGCCGTGCGACAGCGCCAATATCGCGCCAGCAGTCGAGCGACCAATGCCCGGTAATGCGAGCAAGGTCTCAATATCCCGAGGCAGTTCCCCGTTGTGATTGGCGACAATCATCTGTGCGGCTCGATGCAGGTTACGTCCACGCGCGTAGTAACCAAGGCCAGACCACAGATGTAGCACGCCGTCTTGCGCTGCTGCGGCAAGTACCGACACAGACGTAAATTGCGATATGAAACGTTCGAAATACGGGATAACGGTCGCTACCTGCGTTTGCTGCAGCATAATTTCCGAGACCCACACAGAGTACGGCGTGCGATCGACTTGCCACGGCAAGTCATGCCGTCCGAAAGAGTCGAACCAGGCAAGCAGGCGTTCACTTAGCGAGGGCACGACGCGCTTCCCGTTCGATATTGTCCGCCGTTTTGCGCACTTCCTTCATAAACGCGCGCTCGAACAATAGCGGTCCTATGACGGGCGGGACCCAAAAATCCGGCTCTTGTTCCGCTTCAACAGATATTCGCGTCGACGTATCAGTGATTGAGTCAAGACGCCATGTCGCGACCCCGCGGCGAAAATTGCTTTCATTTGGTAAAACTGTCGTTCTGATCGAACCATCGTTTAAGATTTCAACGTGTTCGACGAAATACAAATCGAAGCAGAAGACCAGTATGCAGTGATTTAACCACAGTCGTCGCTTCAGTTTTGTTTCATTAAAGCGTTCGATAATTTCGCTTTTGATGATGTCGCCGTTGATTCGATGTAGTTGATCGTAGTCTGTAACGATCTCACGCACGGCCTCAAGCGAGCCTTCAACCGTGATGGTAAATTTGTACCAGTACGCTGCACCAACGAACTTAATCTCGGCCTGTTCGATGTCGCTCGCGCGTAACGGGAATGTCAGCCCGATACCGAGCAACAGAACGACGCAACCTAACTGCGAATTGATCCTAGCGACTCGATTGCTGGGTTTCTATCATCTTAAAACTTGAACAGCTTCTTGAGGGTTTCCCCGGCGTCACCGCCAATGGCTTTTTCGAGCTGCTTACCAATTTCCTTTTTGACTGCACTCTTACCGATTTCGGCCACGATATCGCCGATGTCAGGTTTACACGCATCCGCACCGAGTTCACCTCGGCAACGGATAGGAATCGTATATCCGCCGAGGTTGTAAGTACTCTCACCGCGTTGCGCGCTGCCTGAATCAACCGACACTTTTGCATCGTACTTCATGGTATTTGTGCGCAGATCGGCGACCGTACCGTCACCTGTGATCTTAAATCCTGAACCGTCTAGCAAAAGATCATCATTCTTCCCAATGCCGTTAGTGAAGTTAACGATGCCGGATAGTGATTGAAACTTTGTTTCGCCGCCCTTTGAGATACTTCCCGGCGTTTTACTTTCAACCATTACCTCGACTTGCGCGAGCATTGCCGCGACGTCGATGCCCCGGTAAACGCCGTTACTAATATTGAATTTCAATGGTCCGCTGAGATTGCTTTTTAGCTTGTCGCCGTTATTTCCGACTGAGGTGAGCTTGGCATCGATGGTGGCCGTTCCAGAAATGGAACGGTCTCCAGTCATATCAAACAGCATCGATTCGATATCGACGTCTTTAACCACGGAATTTAAACTTAAGCTTGGAACCGTTTTCGTCGCGTTGAGTTCGATGGCGCCGTTGTAGCTGCCCTTATACAGTGTGGCCGAAACCGGATCCAACTTAATGGAACCGCCTTTTGCATTGATGTTCAGTTTCGCGTTGTCCATTTTCGCGCCAGAGATCTGCATCTTCTGAACGATTAATTTGCCGTTTATATTGAGGCCGCGCAGTGTTTCAACCGGTAATTGGGCTGCACCAGCAGCTGCCGCTTCGGGTGTCACGGGTGTCGCTCCATCTTTGGCTTTCGGTGCGAGGTAGCGATCGGCGTTAATGTTGTCGATGTTTAAATCAAAGTTAATTGCAGGCGCTTCAAAATTAGCGATCGTTAGATTGCCAGCTAAGGTTGATTGATCAAGCTTCATGGTCAGTTTATTTAACGCGATGCTGTTTGACGTTCCCGCAAAATCAGTTTTCATTCCGAAGCTTGATAGCGTCTTAGGATCGGACATTGGCGGCAATTTTTGATTCAAAGATTGCATCACACTGCGTAGATTGAAATTCGGAACGTCGAGCGTGCCGTTGAACGCGGGTTCGGATTTGATCTTCGTCGCATTCACATTCCCGGTAATATTCATCCCCAGTCCCGTTAACGACAGTTTGCTAATATCCAATGTCTCCTTGTCCAAATTCGCGTTTGCCGAACCCGCCGTTAGGGTGACGTCCACGGGTTTCGCTTTTTCCGGACCCGCGACTTTCAACACAACTTTTAGCGGGCTAAACGCGAGATTTGTCATGGCGCCGTTTATCCCGGCATCGACATCTAAGCCATGAACGGATTGGGCGAGATCTTTTTTGCCTAGCGCCGTTAACAACGGGGTTAATTTATTTCCTTTGATCGTCAGGCGCCCGTCCAGGGTCCCTTTATCGCTATCCATGTTTTGCCCTTTCATCCGACCGTCGACGACAAGACCGAGCCCGGTCGCTGCTAATTGAGGCAAATTGATCACCCCGGAATTACCATCGGATTCAAAATTGGTTTTTACGTTGAATGTTTTGTCCTGCGAGCTAGCCAAAGACTTGGACATTTCATGTAGGCCGCTGTCGGCACCTTGGAATGTCGCCGCGATGGCGAGCAGCGACGGTAAATCGGGACCATTTGCATTGAAGCTACCCGCCAGAACGGCTTTCTTCCCGCTCGATGGCTGCGAGGCAACGTGGCCTGAAATCGTGTTACCGAGCAAATTTGCTTCTAAGGTGGGTACGTTTATTTGCCCGCTTTGCATGTCGGAATCAAACGAAGATTGCAAAGTGAATGATTTGTCTTTGGCGCTGCCAAGTACCTTAACCAGATCACTGAGCGTTTTTGGATCCAAGCCCTGAAGTTGACCCACGACGGCGAGTAAGGAAGGTAAATCGGGGCCGTTGGCGTTTATGCTGCCCTTGGCTGCGGGTTTGTCTGTGTTCGCGCGTTGCGCCTGTAAGGTCGCGCTCAAGTTCGCACCGAGCATCTTACCCGTCAGTTGTGGAACCGTTACCTCACCACTTTGCATGTCCGCGTCGAATTCAGTATCGAATTTAAAACTTCGATCGTTCAAGCCACCGATTTGTTTCGCAACGGGAAATTCGAAGGCTTTGAACAAGAGCGCAAGGTCGCGCCCAGACAGGCTTATTTTGCCGCGCGCCCCGGGTGTCGCAGATTCAATGTCAGTGGCTTCGATATCGCCTTTGAGTTCGGCGCCGAGTCCAGTGATGGTTAAATCCCCGATTTTCGCGAGACCGTTATCCAAGTCGATATCTACCGTCGCGCGACTCGTGATGGTCGCACTGCCGCTTGGCAGGCTTTTTCCGCGCAGGACAACATCGAGATCCATGGGTTCGACATGATAGGTTTCCGCACCCAAATCGTAGGACACCGTGCCGATGAGTTTTAAATCGCTATCTAAAGCGGGTTTATTCGCTTTCGCCCCTAACGAGATTTCGAACGCAATCGGATCGCCAAAAGTGAGCGCGCCGGTGCTTACGTTCAGATCTGTGATATCGACGTTCTTGTCTGCCGCAGCGTCGCGCCACGTGATATTGGCGTTCTGGATATCGACGCCACCTAACGCAATGGTCGCGATATCACCGGAACTCTTTTGCTCTTCCGATCCCCCGGCGAGATCGGCCCAGTTTGTCACGCCGTCTGCGTTGGCTGCGAGATTTACCTTTACGCCATAGAGCTTGACGGTATCCATCTCGATTTGCTGCTTTAACAGCGGCAAGGTTGCGACCGCGACTTGAATTTCTTCCGCCGCAAAAAACGGTTCATCGCCAAAACCCGGCGCATTGCTTAACGCGAGCGGTCCAGCCTTGAGTTTAATCTTGGGCCAAAACGCCCATTCGATATCACCATCTAGCGTTAATTGACGTCCCGTTTCGTCAAACACTTTGGTCGCAATTTGTTCCTTGAAATCGTTAGGATCCACCAATCCAACAAAAGCGGAGATCCCGCCAACCACAACAACGACAAGCAAAATCGTGAAGATGAGAAAATATTTAATGGCCTTCATGGCTTGCTCCTTGAGTATGAATACGGCGGCGTCCGGCGGTTCTAAACAGGCCGTCCATGGTTATTTATTTATTTATTCAATCGATCGCGGGCGCGCAAACACGCTGCGCGCACTTGCGACGGTGCTGTGCCGCCAAAATGGTCGCGCGCGTTAAGCGAGTTATCTATGTCGAGAGACGCGTAAACGTCCTCGTTCATCGCGGGGTAAAATTCACGAAATTCGGCAATGCTCAATTCTTCTAAATCGCATTGCTTCTCGATTGCGAGTCGCACCGCACCGCCGACGACCGCATGGGCGTCACGGAATGGAACGCCGGAGCGAACTAAGTAGTCAGCGAAATCCGTTGCCGTTGCAAACCCTTTTTTGGCCGCGGCACGCATGGCATCTCGGTTAACCACTAAACTTGGGATTAAGTCACCCAACGCCTTCAGACAATCAACAATGGTATCTACGGTATCGAAAAGGGGTTCTTTGTCTTCTTGGTTATCTTTATTGTAGGCCAAAGGTTGCGATTTCATCAAAGTGATCAAAGCTATTAAATGGCCGATTACGCGACCCGATTTTCCGCGGATCAACTCAGGGACGTCGGGATTCTTCTTTTGCGGCATCATGGACGAACCGGTACAAAACGCGTCGCCCATTTCGACAAACGAAAACTGTTGAGAGTTCCAGAGCACTAACTCTTCGCACATGCGTGAGAAATGGACCATTAATAACGCGGCATTCGCGCTGAATTCGATAGCGAAATCGCGGTCACTGACGGCGTCGAGTGAATTTTCCGATACCTTGTCGAAGCCGAGTAATTGCGCGCTAAATTGCCGGTCGATGGGAAAAGTCGTGCCTGCCAACGCGCCTGAGCCCAACGGCAACACATTGATGCGCTTGCGGGCGTCAATGAATCGTTCCCGATCGCGCGCTAACATTTCGAACCAGGCGAGCATATGGTGGCCAAATGAGACGGGTTGAGCGGTTTGTAAGTGCGTGTACCCAGGCATTACGGTTCCCGCTTCGCGCTCAGCGAGATCGACCAAGGCGCGCATCAAGGAACTTAGGCCCTCTAAAACAGCATCGACCTGGTCACGCAAGAAGAGGCGGATATCAGTCGCGACCTGATCGTTTCGTGAGCGCGCAGTGTGCAGTTTTTTCCCGACGTCACCGATGCGATCGACCAAGGCGCGCTCGATATTCATATGTACGTCTTCAAGTGCTACAGACCACTCGAATTTCCCTTGGTCGATTTCAGACTCGATCGATTCGAGACCGGTGACAATGTTCTCGGACTCTTCGAACGTCAGTATTCCAACCGAGCTAAGCATCTTTGCGTGCGCGATCGAACCCTTAATGTCATGCCGAAAGAGCCGGCGATCGAAATGTACAGATGCGGTAAAACTTTCCACAAATTCGTTCGTCGGCGAATTGAATCGTCCGCCCCACGGCTTTTCGTTATTTGACTCTTGACTCATTGTCACTTCCACTCATGTTCCCGAACAGTATATCGCATGCGGGCTGAGGCTTTGGGTGTGGATTCCCGCGCTAGGATAATCGCAGGCGTGTTGGCACCTGATTGTGCAAATAGCCGGAAAAATGGACAAACTATTCCAGTCAAATGTCTCGGGCCCGTTGCATGTCTCGACTCGCATCAATCTCGCATTTTGACTCTTCGTCGGCGGTATTTGATTGGCGATTGGTGTCGTGGAACACTAGCAGCCTGTCGGACTAAGGAACAATCTACTGCGCTGCTGGGACAACGGCCCAAAAACGTGCGATTTCTCGTTACGTAGAACCACT
>JAQCEL010000158.1 GCA_027618655.1 Pseudomonadota bacterium
CCATGCAAAGATTAGTGAGGCGCCACCGTACGGCGCGAAGGGTGCAAACGCGCGGGTCTCGAGTACCGTACCCGCCAGCAGTGCGCCACAAAAAAACACCACACCGAACATAAACAAGAGGGCCGCTAATTTGAACCAAATGTTGCGATGGTAACGATCAATAAGCAGTCCACTCATCAGTAACACCGCAGCATGTACTAGTAGATAAATAAGTCCTGTGTTAAAAATGTCGAGCGCCTGTGTGTTCAAGTGCGGTTTCCAAAGGTGTGCGCCTAATGCCCCAAGCACCACGCCACTAGCCCCAAAGATACCACTCACTGCAATAATCCAATGATTCAAAGTTTACCTCACTCCTGTAAATGCCGCGCGATATTGGCCAACTATCCGTGGTGAACCAATCCCGTGACGCCTTTTATCGTTTTGATGTCCCGTCGTCGCGCATGTTGGCGATTAGCGCCGTAGTCGTATTACTGCTCGCCTCTATTGGCAGCGTGCGAAGCGCCCCGTACGCAAGTGAATATCCTGTTTCAAATTCATATTCTAACGGCGACCGGTTCATGGGGGTAACGTTGCGCGGCGCTATTAAATTAAGCACAGAAGAAGTGAATGGTTTAAAACCTCGAGAACTTTCTGGGCTCGCTTGGGATGCAGACGAAAATCTACTCTACGCCGTATCCGACGACGGTCACTTGGTGCATCTGCGTCCCATCATAAGCGAACAAGCGCTGGTCGGTATCGAAATCATAAACGCAGTCCCCTTGCTCGACAAAGCCGGGATTAAGCTTTCGGCAAACCTGACTGACTCAGAAGGTTTAGCCGCACGCAATTCCCGCAATGGTGCGCGCGACGACACGACGTTATTGATCTCGTTCGCAGAGCCACCCCGAATCGAACATTATCTCCCGAACGGAACTCGCCTCGGACAACTTGATATTGGCATAGAACTTCGTGAGGCGCTCACCGACAATGGTAAAAACCATGGTCTAGAAGCGGTAACCGAGCTTCCGGAATTTGGCGTTATCGCCACGCCGAAACGACCACTAAAGACCGCGCTCGGCGAAAATTCTTGGCTATTTAACCTGCACGGCAAAATCGGCGGGTTTCTGCCGCTCGATGCGAAATATAGCGAATTAGTTGGCATGGAATCTATGCAAAATGGCGATTTACTGATCCTGGAGCGCCGCTATTCCTCGATGTTTAAGCCCGTCATATTCGCGCTGCGTCGGGTCTCCTTAAACACAGACACGGACGGCGCACTGAGAGCAACTGTCGTCGAAGAGGTAGTCCACTTCGATACATCCGCCGGGTGGAAGATCGATAATTTCGAAGGTGTCGCACGCCACGAAGGGAATCGATATTTCCTGATCAGCGACGACAACGAAAATCCGATCCAGAAGACCTTACTACTGTATGTCGAAATCCACTCCGACGAAATCGCCCTACCTGGAACGCATAATTTGTCTGCGGATTGATCGATACTTCACGTACTTAGCGTTCACGTAATCGCGGCATCAATTCGACGAGATTACACGGTCGCGTCCGATAATCGAGTTGGTGGACGATAAGTTCATCCCAGGCGAGTGCGCAGGCGCCGGACGAACCCGGCAAGCAAAATACATAGGTTCCGTTTGCAACGCCGGCAACAGCCCGTGACTGCATGGTCGAGGTCTTTATGTCTTCGTACGATAGGACACGAAACATTTCGCCGAATCCGTCAATCTGTTTATCAAGAAGCGGCATAACGGCTTCTGGCGTTCCGTCACGCCCGGTTACTCCGGTCCCTCCCGTAGTCAATACAACGGCGGGATTGTCGTCGGCGATCCACCGCGAAATCTGGGCCCGAATTGCATAGATGTCGTCGCGCACTAGCTGCTTCTCGTAGAGCGTGTGACCACAATTCGTCAGACGCTCAACGAGCAATTTTCCAGACCTGTCCTGTGCTTCGGTGCGTGTATCTGTGATCGTCAACACGGCAATTTGAAGTGGCAAAAATCCTCTAGCTTGGCTCATTTAATTCGCTCACGTTGTTCACAGTTATGAATCAGAGAATAATGGAGTCTACCTGATCGGAACACACTCGCAGAAGTCGATAGCTTACACAATGGAAGAGCAACGATTGGACAAATGGCTTTGGTGCGCGCGGTTTTTCAAGACACGCAGTCTCGCCGCTGAAGCGATAAAAGCCGGACGCGCAACAGTGAACGGTGCGCGTGCCAAGCCAGCTCGAGTAATAAAACGAGACGACCAAGTGATGCTTCGACGCCCGCCGTTTGAGTACCATTTAACCGTACTCGCGGTTGCCAGACAAAGAGTCGGGGCGAGCCTAACGCGTGAACTTTATTCGGAAACCGAAGCCAGCCGGCAACAGCGAGTAATGCTCGCGCAGTCGATAAAAGATAGTGCGGTCATTGAAGAACGCCATCCTGGGAAATTATCGAAAAAGAACCGCCGTGAACGCGAGAAAATTAAGCGATTCGTGTAGTACAAGCTTTATGTGGCGGGATCACCCGCTGGCTGGAACGAAACCGCCCCGCCTATCGATGGCGACGAAGTACCAGCCCATCGATAGGCCGCGCGCCGCAAAAAATAATAGGAAGGCCAACCATAGTCCATTATTTTCCAAGCGTTCGAGGACAACCCAGGCTGGTGCGAAAACGAAGAAGCTCGAAAAAATCATTGAATTGCGCATTTCCCGACCTTTTGTCGCGCCGATGAATATGCCGTCAAATAAGAAGCACCAGACGGACACAAGCGGCGAGATCGCGGCCCAGATCAAGTAGCGCTCTGCCTGCATCCGAACGGCACTGATGCTCGTTAGCAGCGCAATCAGGTAATGCCCGAACAATAGATAAAGAACCATGAACAGCGTCGCGAACAATAACGACCATAGCGCGCCGACGCTCACGACTTGGACGAATTTTCGACGATTCGAAGCACCAATTGCGGCCCCGACAAGTGCTTCGAGTGCATTCGCAAACCCATCAAGTGCGAGCGCCGTTAACATCTGGAAATTCAACAGAACGGCGTTCGCCGCGAGCACGGTGTCGCCTTGGCGTGCACCTTGATGGGTAAAAAATGCGAAAGTGGCTATTAAGCACAAGGTGCGGATCAGAATATTAGAATTCAGGCTGAGCAATTGACGGATCTGTGACCATTGCCAGCCAATGCTTAGGGGTTTTTCATAACGACTCAGTTCCCGATTAACTAGCATGAGTCCAAGCCCTGCGGAAAAATACGCTGTCGCAACCGCCGCATATCCGGCGCCAGCGACGCCTAGTTTTAGATGCGTGACGAACGCAACATCTAGTCCCGCGTGTAGTATGCACGGCAATGCCGCAAGCCACATCGCCGAGCGCGCGTTCTGCATTCCAATCAGCCACCCGATGAACACCATCGTTGCAAGCACACCGGGAGCGCCCCAAATTTTTATGGAAAAGAAATGCGCGGCATGGATCGCAGACTGTTCGCTACTATGAATAACATTGAGCGCGAAACCGATGATTTCTTGCCGAAAAAACAAGATCGCCGCGGCAATACTCAACGCAACGATCATCGCGTCGCGTAAGGTCGACACCATTCGCCGAACGTCACGCGCGCCATGTACTTGCGCGACTACCCCGGTCGTCCCCATGCGCAGGAACGTGACACCCCAGTATAAGAAATCAAAGACCACTGCTGCGATTGCGATCCCGCCCAAACAGCTCGCATCGGATAAATGACCAATAACGGCCGTATCAACTAATCCCAAGGTCGCAATAGAAATATTCGACAGCATCATCGGGGCGGCCAGATGCCATAACGAACGGTGGGCGCTGGGTTGGCGAATCGATGCGATCAGCGACCAATGGTCGGTTTTAGTCTTCATTAAAGTGTTCTACCGATTCGATATCTAGGGTTTACGGGTGCGAAAGGTGCGTTATGCTTCGGGCACGACCCAAAAATAGACGTGACTTCGATAATGCTTGAACACATTGAGCCCGCTCGCGCGCAGACAATTTATTCTCGTCTAAGCGAAAATCTTATCCAGGTGATCCATGGCCAAAGCAATACAATTCGCCTATTACTATCCGCATTCTTAACCAACGGTCATGTGCTATTGGAGGACCTTCCAGGAACCGGAAAAACGACTCTCGCGAAGGCCCTCTCGCGGTCTGTCGGGGCAAAATTTCAGCGCATTCAATTCACACCCGATTTACTTCCGACAGACATCCTCGGTGTATCGGTTTTCAATCCGCAAAACGCTACGTTTGAAGTCCACCGAGGACCGATTTTCGCCGAAATTTTGCTAGCCGATGAAATTAATCGCGCCTCGCCGAGGACTCAGTCTGCTCTCCTGCAAGCCATGGGCGAAGGCGAGGTTAGCCTGGACGGCACCTTGTATCCACTGCCGAATTTATTTTTCGTCATTGCGACGCAAAATCCAGTGGAACTTCATGGCACTTACCCGCTACCTGAAGCGCAAATGGATCGCTTTGCAATGCGACTCTCTCTCGGATACGTGAATGCCGAAGACGAATTGGCAATCGTCGATGCCGAAATCAACGGAACGCCGCTTAACGATCTGACAAACTGTATCGACGAAGCCGACGTTGTCGCATTCGCGCAAGCCGCTCGGCGAATAGACGTTTCAAGTGAAATCAAGCGTTACGCGATCGAATTAATTTCGGCGACTCGCGAGGAACCCGAATTAAGCCTAGGAGCGAGCCCGCGAGCGTCCATAACCCTAGTTAAATGCGCTCAAGCGCTGGCGATTTTTGATGGAAAATCGTACGTCACTCCGGATCATATTCAGGAGCTAGCGGTCCCCGTAATCGCGCATCGTTTAGTCGTCGATTCGAATGCACTGTATAGCGGTGTAACGACGTGTTCACTTGTTTCGCGCCTGCTCAGCGACGTTCCGGTTCCACGCTGATTTCATGATCGGTCGGTGGCTAACGCAGCGCAAGCTTCGATCGTTTAAAGGCGTCTCGCGGGTCTCATTATGGTTCGAGGCTCGACTAACAAATCTCGGACGGATCATTTTTAGCACAGCATTCGCCGCTGCGGTTTTCGGAATCGACCCGAATCAAACCTTTGCCCTGCAACTTGCTGCTGGACTTTTTAGTATTCTCACCGTCGCGCTGCTGTTGAGCATTCGGTGGCGTCCTAATATCACCGTCTCCAGGATTGTCCCTGACACCGTCACAGTCGAGCACCCAACCAGTTATTCAGTTTCGATCCGCAACTACGGTAGCAAACCAGAAGCGGACTTAGTGCTAGCGGATTTTCTCAAAACTAAGTACCCGGTTGCCGTTGATTTTATGCGCGCCTCACGGAGCCATCGTGACCGGAACGTAAATTGGTTTGACCGCGTTGTTGGGTTTCCTCGCTGGCTAGCGCTTGTGCGTAGAAGCCGAGGGGCGCGGCTCGAGGCGTTGAATCTACCCGCGATACCCCCACACACGACTATTAACGTTACGTTACCGTTACGAGCGTTGCGGCGAGGCAAGCTGGTATTTACCCACCTTGAATTAAGGCGTCCGGATCCACTTGGCATTTTCCTCGCAACACACCGCATAGCCTGCTACGGGGAAGTTGTTTCTCTACCAAAGCGCTATCCGACGCCTCGTCTCGACTGGCATTCGCACCGTCACTTCCACCGCGGTGGCCTCACCCAGATTACAACGGTTGGCGACTCCGAAGAGTTTGTGGGGCTACGTGAGTACCGACCCGGCGACCCCTTGCGACACATTCATTGGCGTAGCTTCGCGAAACGCGGGTCGCCCGTTGTCAAAGAACACCAAGACGAATACTTCGACCGGCACGCATTACTTATCGATACTTTTCTTGGTGACTCCAGCGACACCGATTTTGAAACAGCCGTTTCGATCGCGGCGTCGTTTATTCTTTGTGAACGACCCACCGACTCGATTCTTGATCTCGTATTCATCGATAGAAAAGTATGGCGATTAACGACGGGACGCGGCTTGTCAAACAATCGGCAAGTACTGCTCCAGTTAGCGGAACTAAATCCGTCGACGACTGATAATTTCGATCAACTTGCCGACTATCTCAGACGTTATCTAGAGCGCCTGGCGAGCGTAATTATTGTGGCCACTACTTGGGACGGAGCACGTCAGACCTTCGTCAACGAATTGCAGCAGAAGAACTTGCGGTGTCTCGTACTACGTGCTTGCGAAGCTCCGCATATTCCATCTGATACGCATGCAAACGCCCAGGGCGGACACCCGAACACGGTGCGTCCGTCCTGCGTCGCGCAAGATATAGCTCGCATTACGATCGCTGCAGGGAGGGCCGTTCGATGACGAACGTGGGGCTGCGCTTACCGGTACTATGGGTCGGTTTATCGCTCGCAAGTTGGGGTTGGCTGACGAGCAATCTACTAATCGGCTTGATGCTTGCCGTGATCGCGGAGATTGGCAACTACTCACCGTTAAAGTGGGAATTCGACAGCAAACATTTTTACCGGGTAGCCGATTTAAATAGCCTGCTGTTTGCAGTCATAGCTATTTATCAATTCAACGAACACTCGATCTATGCGATATACGAAATCCTAGCACTGCTCCCGGTGTGTATATTTCCACTGCTCGTGGCAGAGCGCTTTACAACGACCGGGGCTCTCCCCTTAAGCGCATTGTTCTTGTCATTGCGCAAACGCGTACAAATCGATCCTGCGCAGGAGGAATACGTCGGCGTTGCCGGTCCCTATGTTCTAACGTGCGCCTTAGCTGCAAGCACCGGTGAGGCGCATCCTTCTTTGTACCTACCGAGCGCGCTTGTGCTCGTAGGCGGCGTGTTAATAGGCCAACGGACTCGCCGTTATAAACTACTCACGTGGGTTGCCGCCGTCGGCGCCGCGGCAAGTGTCGCGCTAATTTATCAAGCCGGAATCAGCTTTGCACAACGTCACTTGGAAAGTTCGTTCGCTTATTGGGTGAATCAGTTCGATTGGTTTCAAACTGATCCAAATCGGGCGCGCACTGCGATCGGATCAATTGGACGATTAAAACTATCAGATCAGATCCGCGTGCGCCTATTCGCGCCGCTGTCGATTCCTCTGCCGGTCGTTATGCATGAAGCCAGCTATTCAGATTTCAATCTTGGTACCTGGTCGGTCCGGGATAATCGATTTACGGTCGTCGATCCGTTACCAAATGGCGTTGTATGGAACCTCGAACCGAAACCTGAACTTTCCGGCGCGCGTCGCGGCAGAATCATCGTCACGCATTCTCGCGATGTCGAGGTAACGCCGCTGCCCTATGGTAGCCAGCAACTCGCTGGTGACGAGGTTATCGAACTGCAGCGTTCCCAATACGGGGCGGCACTCGTAGAGGCACTGCCGGGGCAGTTCGAATATAGCGTGTCTTGGCAGTCCGAGTATCGAAATCACCTCGCGCCTACGCCGTTTGATCTATCCATTGCGGACAATTATCTAGCTGTGATAGGAAAGGTCGCACAAGAGATCGACTTGCACGATGGCACGCCGCTGGAAGCCGTAGAGCGGATTTCTAAGTTCTTTGCCGAGCAGTTCAAATACTCACTCATCCAAAGAGGATTCTACCCAGGGCGGACGCCACTATCCCAATTCTTGTTGGATAATCGCCAAGGGCACTGCGAGTATTTCGCCACGGCCACTACCTTGCTGCTACGCAGCGCAGGGATACCAGCACGCTATGCCGTCGGTTATGTCGTTGATGAGTACTCAACATTTGAAGGTGCATTTGTTGCACGCGCAAGGGATGCACACAGTTGGGCTGAGGCCTATGTTGATGGCCGGTGGATCGTCGTCGACACCACCCCGGGTGAATGGTCTGAACTTGAGCAAGCGAATGCCTCCAACTGGCAAGTCGTGCAGGATACATGGTCGTGGCTTACCAATCGTTACAGCCGATTTAGTCGCACTGATCGCGGTTCTATCAGTGACTCGCTCATCTGGTTTGTGCCGCCGCTTGTTATCTTGCTTATTTGGCGATTACGCAAACAGGTTCGGAAAGTGGGTGAGACAACCACGCTCGAGCGAGCCATGGCACATCAGGGCGTCGATTCCGAACTATATGAATTAACTACCTTACTGCAAAATCAAGGCGTTCAACTGTCCTCTGGGGATACCTTGGCCGGCTTTCTCGAGTGCAACGTGGAAGCCAAGATAGGCGAGATACGCTTAAGACGCATCGTTGAATTGCATTATCGCTATCGGTTTGCCGCACAGTCATTGTCTGTATCGGAGAGGTCAGAATTACGCGACGGAAGTAAAGCGTTTTGCGCGCACTACCGTCGATAATTATTTCAGAGACGCGCGCTAGGCGGCGGCGAGTGCTTCACGCAAACTTGCCGCATCTTCGCCATCGCCAATTTCTGCGAGGTAATCATTAACCGTTTGCTTATCGAGCAAGCCTTGCACCACCATACGACTCTTTTCTCGCGGCGTTAATCCATGGCTGCGGATAAAGTCAGCTGGCGAAATGGACTTCGATGTAAGCATATTGACACATTCGTTCGCTATATCCCGCAGCACCGCGTAATTCGGATCCAGGCGCAGACGAACAAACGCTGGCGAGGCCAAGTTATTTTCGTAAATGCCCCTGATTTCGAGCTTATAGCCCCCGATGAGAATTGGATTTATGGTTTCTTCAAGCTGTGCCTCAATCGTGATGAGGCGACTGCTCGCGAGATCTGCCCAACTAATGCGACGTGCTTTGTCGTTACCTAACACGGCATAGATATCGAGAATATCGTTGACGCTCAGGCTGCTATAACGATCGTGTACCAACGTGTAATTTCGCTCAATCGCGAGCGCTTCGAATGAAGAAAAACCAAGAAAGTGCACTGCAGTTGTGTAATCCAGCAGCGCTGAATTGAAGCCTAGTCCGCAAACAAGCTGGGCCGCATTAAGGCCAAGTGCCTGGGCAATCCGCGCGCGGCGCGCATTTTGGTCACCTTGTGGCGCGACCCGCGTTGAAGCAAGCATTTCGCCGAGTTCTTGGCGACTGGCGTGGAGTAATGATTCGACAGAATGCAATTTATTTTGCTACCACGAGGCGAACAGTCGCGTCCCAATGACTTTGGTTTCCATCTCTTCCAAATTTTTCGTTCCGAAACGAACGCAATTTCCGTTCTTTAAACTGTAACGCCAACCGTGTAACGGACATTCGACCTCCCCGGTCCGAATATCGCAGAACGCCAACGACGCGCCGTGATGCGTACATTTCGCATCAAACACACGCCAAGTATTATTGTCTCGCGACGCGAACACGTTTCGGCCGTCACATTCAAGAATTTGAAATTCGTACTCGCTGTCAGCGGCGCAGATGTCGTGCCATTGTTGGTCTTGCTCGGCATCTGGATTGTCCTGGATCAGCACGCCACATTCCAGCAAAACATCGATAGCCCAGACTGTTTTGCTGAGCCCAAGTGCGGGAAATGCCATCAACATGGAATCTAAAATTTCGTCACTCGAAATACCATCACGAACTGCTTTCAATGCGTACTGTCGCAAACCCGATTCTGTCTGGTTTGCTACTTTCGTAATAATCGAAATCAACGCGCGAGTCTTCGGGTCGAGTCTCTCGCCGTTTTTGCGTAGGAAACTAAAGTAAGCCTCCATCGCTTCGGGCCGCGCTTCGCTTAGATATTTTAATGCCTTACTCACTGCTCTCTCTCAACACTCATGACTAAAATTCGGATCCCTCGTCTCGACACGCGACCCGAAGCTCATTGCCCCAGCGTAAGGTTCAATCACGCCGCAAACTATCTCGCACTGCGATCGGCGTCGGGTGCCGCATGACTATCCAATAGCTCGATACAATGAAAGTAAGCAACGTCGCAAACTGAATCACATACGACGCCCGCTCGGCAATTATGCCCGATTCGAACGCTAAAACCGCTATCAAAAGACTAAACTCACTGACTTGACCGAGCCGCGCGCCAATTTCTCCCGAGACTCTAGGCCGCTCGCCCGCTCGGACAAGTAGCAGCCGAAATATCATCGGCTTCAATA
>JAQCEL010000159.1 GCA_027618655.1 Pseudomonadota bacterium
AACAACAAACAAACGGGATTTGAGACCTCCATTCGAAATAATGCGTGACGTTACTGCTACGCTCGATCCCGATGTTTTGCGAATAGATTGCCATTACCTAGCCGATGTTCCGAAAACTCCGCGTTGCCATATTGCTCTACGTACTATTTATCGTTGCGATCACCAGTTGGTCGACCCGCGCTCGGAATACTGAATGGATTGAACCCTTGTGGGTCGCAGTCTACCCAATCAATGCCGAGCACAGCGAACCCGTTGAGCGCTACATTAGGCGTCTTACAGAAGAACAATTCACGCCGATAGAGTCGGTGATGCAAGCGCAAGCAAGCGTTTGGGGGATCGATGTCACGACACCTATTGACATTAAATTCGCACCGCAAATCGATTCGCTGCCACCGACACCGCCGCAATCCAGCAATCCGCTCGCGATCGCTTACTGGAGCCTACGATTGCGGTTTTGGGCTTGGCGCAACGATAGTTTCGATGGTCCGAAAGATATTCGAATTTTTGTGGCCTACTGCGACCCGCAGGAACATGCCACACTGGCCCATTCATTAGGCTTGCAGCAAGGGTTTATCGGCGTGGTCAATGCCTATGGCGATAGTGACTACGACGGTCGTAATAACGTCGTGATTGCCCACGAAATGCTCCATACCCTGGGTGCTTCGGACAAATACGATCCACAAACGAATGCAGCACAATTTCCAGATGGTTTCGCAGAACCCGACCGATCACCGCGCTATCCGCAACAACTTGCAGAATTAATGGCGGGGCGGATCCCACGCAGCGCAAGCGGATCGACGATGCCAAATAAATTACGTGAGACCGTTATCGGACAGGCTACCGCACGCGAAATCGGCTGGTTGAAATAGGGTCGCCGCGCACGATTTTTAGATCGGCAGGCCTACCCCGAGATGCTAAACGGCAGTCGTTTATATTTCGATAGTGGAACGGACCAATTCGCGGCGTCCTGTACGTTCGTACTTTACTGCGGGCGTGTTCTCTATGTCGCTTAATGTCGGGGCCGCGAAACTTCTAAGGTGCAGTTCACGGCTAACCTCGCCATACGCGGTCGACCGTTGTGCTGGGATTCGATTGGCCGCTTCGATCATTGCGACCATCGCCTCGGGCGACGTTTCTTGTCCATGTTCAGCGCCTGCAGCGCGTGTGATGCTTTCGTTCATGAGCGTGCCGCCTAGATCGTTCACACCAGCATTTAGACAGGCAGACACGCCTTCGTGCCCCATCTTCACCCACGATGCTTGGATGTTCGTGATATACGGGTTCAGCACGAGTCGAGCGACCGCATGAACTAATATGGCCTCACGGAAAGTCGGTCCTTTGCGTGCTCTACCTTTCAGATAAAGCGGTGCTTCCATATGTACAAAAGGCAGCGGAACGAATTCCGTAAAACCACCCGTTTCCTTTTGCAGCTCACGAACCTTCCGCAAATGGCGCGCCCAATTTAGCGGGCGATCGACATGTCCATACATGATTGTCGCAGTCGTATTGAACCCCACTTTATGCGCGGCACGCATCACATCCAACCACTGTGCGGTATTAATCTTATCCGGGCACAAAATTTTGCGAACTTCATCGTCCAAAATTTCAGCCGCAGTCCCGGGCAAAGTACCGAGTCCAGCTTCTTTAAGCTTGGTTAGAAATTCCTCCAACGAAAGTCCGATCGTCTGCGCACCTTGCCAGACTTCGAGCGGAGAAAACGCGTGAACGTGCATGTCTGGAACGGCAGCCTTTACCGTATGGACAATATCGATATAGGTCTGACCTGTATATTGCGGGTGGATCCCGCCTTGCATACACACTTCGGTCGCGCCGCGATCCCACGCCTCTTGGACACGACGTTGAATTTCCGACTCGCTCAGATCGTAAGGTTTGCCGCGTAAGTTTTCGCTTAGCTTGCCTTTGGAAAACGCACAAAACTGACATTTGAAATAGCAGACATTCGTGTAATTGATATTCCGATTAACGACGTAGGTGACTGTGTCTTTGTTTACGTCACGTCTAAGCGAGTCGGCTGCCTGACAGACGGCGGAAAAATCATCACCACGTGCGCCAAATAAACGTTCGATTTCTGCTAGTTCAAGATCCTTACCCGAGCGCGCTTTGTTGATGATTGCCTCGATATCACTCGAGACTGCGGTTGGAATGTGGCGGATCATCGCAACGATATCGGCAGGCGGTAGTTGCGCTTCGCCAGGACTCCACTCGTCAACCCTCGGCAGACCGCTCGCATCGATCGATTGTAATACAGGGGTTTGGAATTTTTCGTCTAACCACTGCGAACCGTTCAACGCGTATTCCGGGTAGATCGTGAGGCGCTCGTGAAGGTATTTACCTGCCTCGGCGGTTTGTGCGGCGAGTAATGTCAGCTCAGGCCATGGCGCTTCAGGATTAACGAAATCTGGCGTGACAGGTGACACGCCACCCCAATCGTTAATTCCTGCTTTGATCAGCTGCGGCAGCACCCCAGGACTCAGATTCGGCGGCGCCTGAATGCTCATAGACTCACCAAATAAAATTCTGGCAATTACCAAGGTCCAGATCATCTCGTTTAGATCCGGCTCCGGCGCGTTAACCATTTTAGTGCCCGGCTTGGCTCGGAAATTCTGGATTATGATCTCCTGAATATGCCCATACTTGGCATGCACTTCCCGGATCGCGAGCAACGACTCGATGCGCTCGCGGCGCGTTTCACCGATCCCAATGAGGATGCCGGTAGTAAACGGAATTTTCGCCCGGCCTGCATTGGTTAAGGTCTGTAAGCGCAGCACGGGGTCTTTATCCGGCGAGCCGTAATGGGGCATCCCCTGGTGCGTGAGTCGCTCAGCGGCGGACTCCAGCATGATGCCCATGCTCGCTGATACACCGCGAAGGCGCTCGAGCTCGGCTTCGCTCAGCGTTCCGGGATTCAAGTGAGGCAACATTCCCGTTTCTTGGAAAACAGCCAACGCGGCATCATGCAAATAATCAGTGGTCGACGCATAGCCCATCGCAGCGAGTGCCTCACGCGCTGCTTTGTAACGTAATTCCGGCTTCTCGCCCAGGGTAAATAGTGCTTCTTTGCAACCCAGCTTGGCAGCTCCGCGGGTCGTCTCCAGTACTTGTTCCAAGGTCAAATACGGCGCGGCGAGCTTCTTTGGCGCTTGAGCAAACGTGCAGTAATGACACACATCACGGCATAGATGGGTTAGCGGGATGAAAACTTTCTTGGAATATGTCACTACGTTGTTAAAACCGCGGTCGCGTAGCGCGGCTGCGGCCGGGAGGAGTATCGCTGTGTCTAATACGTCTGCCAGCGCTAACGCTTCGTTAGTCGAAGGAATATCGCCGCTCATCGCGCGATCTAGGATCGCTTCCAATTTAGACATCAAGGGGTTTGGCCTCAAGAAAATACGGGGTATCGGGCATTATGCCGGTGCGGTAGCCGCGATACCACATTGATTTCGTCTAGATAATCGAACGTCGCCGACGCACGATCGTAGGCCATCAGGGCGCGAACGTCCTCAGGTGTATCAATGTCCAAGGATAGGCCCTCCAGCGCGACACTGACAACCTGCGCGTTGGCAGCATTGCCGGCTTCGCGATGCAGGTTAAAACTGTTGACGCCATATGAAAATTTGATCATATCGATCGGCGAAATCACGAGTCCATTAGTGCCGGTCCCTTCGCGATCCGATACCAGCGTTAAGGTTCGACCAGGTCGATGTTGCGCGACTAGCACTTGGATCTCGCTAGCACACAACAACGGTACGTCACCTGGCACCATGAGCATCGTCACCGCACCCTGCTCAGTTGCGAACGCCCCGCCTTGGGCGACTGCCAAAGACAGATCACTCTCCGTTTCTTGCAAGTAATGTGCGGCGTATTCGCTCGCGAGCCGTTGCGCCGCGGGTTCTTTCGAAACAACAACGATTCCTTCAACCACGCTACTCGTCTGCAGCGCCGCTAGCACATCGCGGAGCATCACTTCAGCGAGCGCCACTCGCTCGGCCTCGCTTAGTAGCGCGGCAAGGCGCTTTTTGGCAGCGCCAAATTGCTTACTCGGTACGACGGCCCACATTGCTTATATCAATTTCCGCTGTTTAATCGGCGTATAAAATCGATGGCGCATTGAGCCAGATCGATACGGTCCGCTAAAGTTACCATGACGGTCTGGGCAACGATAGTCTCGAGACCTAATGCCTTAATATCGTCGCGCCATTCGCGGTCGCGCTCATCAATAACGAATCCGTCGATTTTGTCGACATAATGCTGCGCCACGGCGGCGGGACTCGTCGGCACTGACAATTCGCACATCATTTTTGCGGTCGGCCCTTTAATCGCCTCGCCGCCAACGATCGGTGATATTGCGATCACCGGTAGCGAGGTCGACTGTAACCAATCGCCGAACTCTGCTACGGCAAATAGCGGATCAATGCTTACATAGGGATTTGACGGGCAGATTACGACTCCCGATAGCGCGGGATCGTCGAGGCAAGCTCGCAGTTCCTTGGAAACCGTCGCGCGTTCACTTCCCTGGAAAGAAAATCCGCTGACGTTGGGTTCGCAACGATCGCGTACGAAGTAATGTTGGAAGGCCAAATCGCCGCCCTCGCTATGCACGATCGTCCTTACAGGGTCGTCACTCATCGGTAGAATCGTGTGTTTGATACCGACACTGTTCGTTAACGCTGCGGTGGTTTGAGTGAGCGTCGCACCGCTCTTCAACATTTCAGTACGCATTACGTGAATGGCGAGATCGCTATCACCTAGGTTGAACCACGATTCTCCGCCAAACTGTTTCAAGGCAGCAATAAAATTCCAGGTCTCTCCCTGGCGTCCCCAACCCACTTCGCGATTACTGAGGCCGGCCAAAGTGTAGGTCAAGGTATCCAGGTCCGGCGAAATATGCAGGCCTAGATGCTCGAAATCGTCGCCAGTATTGACAACGAACGTGATGCGATCTGCGGATAAGATGGAGGCGAGACCAAGACACAACTTCGCGCCCCCGACACCGCCAGAAATGGCCAGATATTTTTCGCGGGCCTCGTTCATGCAAACAAATCGTCCTCGGGCGGTCTGATCATGTCGCGCGTTTTTTCATCACTCTCGACCGGTGGCAGACCTCGGATCAGCACTGCCGGTGTCCGTTCGGTCGTCTCCCCCATCATTAACGTAGCCGTTGCCGCCAACGAATCCGCGCGGTTTACCATGGTCACTTTGAGCTCGCGCCCATACATATCTTCGCCACCGCGACGGTCGTCTAGAATATGCACACCCGCGCAGCCGATAGCGCCGCCGATAGAACCAAGACGCCAGGGTCGGTTCATGCTGTCGCAGACAATCACGCCAATTTTGCACCCAGACATTTCACCGATGTCGGCGCGCAAATTGTGCGCTGAGCGATCAGGATCCACGGGTAATAGCAATGCGCTGTCCCCTCGATCGTGTTCTATGTTTGATTGATCAATACCTGCGTTGGCGCCGACGTGACCGAGTTTATGGCGTACGATCAAGACGCCGGGTTTCTTGCGCATGACCACAGCCGTCTCATCTAGGATTAGTTGGCACAACGCCGGGTCTTTGTCCGTCTCGATGGCGAGATTTCGCGCCGCTTCTGAAGAAACAACCGTGTCAAGACTGATCAGACGACCTTCCGCTTTGGACACGATTTTCTGGGCGACGACCAAGATGTCACCGTCCACTAGTTGAATTCCAGCGGCTTCAATGGCGTTCCACAGAATTGTGCTCAATGAGTCGCCGCTCTTGATCAACGGTATTCCGGGAATCACCTGGAAGCGCAGATCTTGGACCTGCGGAATTTTTGCCATCGTTGTCCCCGATACGAAACGTTGTAACCCTAGAACCGCATAGTCTACTGGGAACACGACCGCAGCTGAAAGCTTACAAAACTGCTAGGGTTCGAATGGAATTGCAATAACATACGTCAACACAGGGATCGTTGGTTTATCGCGAGCAGGAACTCACGTAAAATCAGCGCGCGCCCGCCACGAGTGAGCAATCGGCCGATCAGCGATTGCGGTCGCCGCAACCGAGCTACTTCGTTGTTACGACCGACGGCGCACCCGGATGTGACATCGAGTGGTCGCAATATTCAGTCCTGCTTCAACACTGCGCACGGCAGCATTCATTCTCATGAGATGGGCTGCTAACATAAGCCGCCGTCGTTGTTTCGCCGTGATAGGAATGCTCATAAGGTCGTTGCTACATGACATTGCGTTTTTGCTCTGTCGGGTTCACAACATCATTGTTTTGGAATATTCGTATTGAAAAATTCGGAAAATCAATCCGCTTCGCAGCGTGCATCGCTAACCAGCGCTGGACAAATCGTCGCTAGTATCGATCGACTTTTTCGCTCCGTACTTTCGCAGGTAAAGAAGTCACTCGGGGGTGATACCTCAACCGAGCGGCTAGATGCTATGCAAGTCGTCAGTTACGAACTAGCAATGCTTAGCGCCGACATCTTCGCCGCCCAATCCATTGTTCTCTATGCTGAACAGTGTATCGCCGAAGCGCACGATTCTAGTTTCGAAATTTCTCTTGCCTGTTGCTGTACCGCAGAGACGATTGGCAAAACCCGTTCGCGATTTGAAAAGATAAAATATAGTGTCGGTCTCGAGGAGCAATCGCTCGTTGAAGTCTACTCCAGCGCGCTCGTTAACGGATTTTGCCGTCAATACTTAGATCCTCAAGCAGTCGCCGAAGCAGGTCGTGAAGCGATTTCGCGCGCCGGATTTGGACGATCGCTGCTTGACGAAGACAAGGCCATTATTGCGGCAAGCTTCGCGCGGTTTAGCGACGAGATTGTCACCCCCTTGGCTGAAAAAATTCACCGCGGCGATCTCATCGTCCCAGAAGAAATCTTGACCCCGCTGCGCGAGATGGGATGTTTTGGCTTGTCAATTCCAGAGCGCTTTGGCGGCACCTCGCCGAATGATGGCGAAGACCATCTGGCGATGGTTGTCGTGACTCAAGAGCTTTCGCGCGCCTCCTTAGCGGCGGCGGGAAGTCTGATTACACGACCAGAAATTATGGGTAAAGCCATTTACCATGGCGGGACGGAAGAACAAAAAGCGCAATGGTTGCCGCGGATCGCCGCTGGCGATCCCTTATGCGCCATCGCTGTGACGGAACCAGACGCAGGCTCAGATGTTGCCGCAATGCGTTTCAAGGCAACTCGAACCGAGGGCGGCTGGCTACTTCAGGGCAGCAAAACGTGGTCCACTTTTGCGGGGAAATCGGGGATCTTGCTCGTACTGGCGCGCACGCGCAGCGACCCCAGTCTCGGCCACAAAGGATTAAGCCTGTTCATCGTCGAAAAACCTTCAACTGATCAAAAGGAGTTTAGTTTCACGCAAGACGGGGGTGGGAAACTCGAAGGCGCTGCAATCCCGACCATTGGCTATCGAGGGATGCATTCCTTCACCTTGTTTTTCGACGACTGGTTTGTGCCCAACGAAAATCTGATCGGTGGAGACGCCGCCGAGGGCCAAGGATTTTACCTGACCATGAAGGCCTTTGCCGGCGGACGTCTGCAAACAGCAGCACGAGCAAACGGCTTGATGCGTGCCGCTTTCGAGCAAACCTTGCAATATGCGCAGGCCCGTCGAGTATTCGGCAAAGCCTTGTCCGAATACCAACTAACCTTGGCAAAAATCGCGCAAATGACGTGGAATTTACGTGCTTGTCACGAAATGACTATACGCGTCGCAGAATTCATGGATACGGGCCATGGCCAGATTGAGGCGAGCCTAGTTAAGCTATACGCCTGCCGGGCGGCAGAGTCAGTTACGCGCGAGGCTGTCCAAATCCATGGGGGCATGGGTTATTCCGAAGAAACGCCGGTTAGTCGATACTACGTCGACGCGCGCGTGCTCTCAATATTTGAAGGCGCCGAAGAAACCTTGGCGCTTAAAGTCGTGGCGAAGGAGCTCCTTACGCGGGCCGACTAGACGGCATTAAGATCACGAGTGGCGACGCAACGCGCGCGAAACCACGAGTGAAATCACATCGCATATTGCACACCTCGGACTGAAGTTTAGTTATGCAAAATATTTTAAACGGCCTGCGCATTGTCGAAGGATCCGCGTTCATCGCCGCTCCAATGTGCGGCATGACGCTCGCGCAACTTGGAGCAGATGTTATTCGCTTCGATAACCTCGGCGGTGGCATCGATTATCATCGTTGGCCGGTCACAAAGAACAACACCAGCATTTACTGGGCCGATCTGAATAAGGGCAAGCGTTCGTTCGCGGTCGATTTGAAATCGGAACGCGGCCGCGAGCTCGTGACGCAACTCATTACTGCGCCAGGCGACGACGCTGGAATTTTCTCAACTAATTTACCGGCTAAAGGCTGGTTGTCCTACGAGTCATTGAAAGCGCACCGCGCAGATTTAATCTTGTTATCGATCGTCGGTGATCGTCACGGCGGATCGGCACTCGACTACACGGTCAATGCGAAAGTTGGCTATCCCGACATGACAGGTCCGGTGGACGACGATCGGCCGGTAAATCACGTTTTCCCCGCGTGGGACAATATTACGGCTTACATGGCAGCGCTCAGCATCCTGGCCGCAGAGCGTCATCGCCGTTCAACAGGCGCAGGTCAGAAAGTCGAGTTGACCTTAGCTGATTGCGCGTTAGCAACGATGGGTCACCTGGGATTCATTGGCGACTATACAATCAATAACACCACCCGCCCGCGCTACGGCAACGACTTGTACGGCGCGATGGGCCGAGATTTCATGAGCGTCGATGGTAAACGCATGATGATTATTGCGGTGTCACCGAAACAATGGGAAGGACTGCAAAACGCCGGCGGGTTCGCGGATGAAATCCGCGCGTTAGAAAGTAAGCTCGGGATCAGCTTAGATAGCGAAGGCAACCGCTTTACGGCGCGCGGTGAAATATTTGAAATCATCGCTCGCTGGACGCAAGCCACCACGTTTAGCGCGATCGAAAAAGCCTTAAGCGCAAACGGTTGTTGCTGGGGACCCTATCAAACCGTGCGTGAGATGCTCGAAAACGACATTGATGCAACAACCGACAATCCGATTTTTAGTCGCGTTCGTCAACCCGATATTGGTGAGTACTTAGTGCCTGGTCAACCGATGACGTTTTCCGCTTGCGAAAGACAGCCAGCCGTGCCCGCGCCACGGCTGGGTCAACACACCGACGAGATACTCGCCGACCTGTTGGGCTTAAGCGATGCTCAGATCGGTAAATTACACGATGACGGCGTTGTCGCCGGTTAATTCACAGCAATCAAATAAGGTTTAGCACTTTCATGGGCACGAGCAGACAGCAACAATTTTCCGGGACAAAAGACGTCGAGCAACACTTGCAGTTCGACGAAATAAATCTCGCCAATTATTTGGCCAAGCATATCGATGGATTTCGTGGCCCGCTGACGGTAAAGCGTTTCAAAGGGGGGCAATCGAATCCGACTTACCAACTGATGACCCCGGACCGCAGTTACGTCATGCGCCGCAAACCGCCTGGCGAACTATTACCGTCTGCGCATGCGGTTGATCGAGAATTTCGCATTATTTCGGCCTTGAACAAACACGGGTTTCCCGCCCCGAAGCCCTACGTATTATGCGAGGACCCCAAGATCGCCGGGACCATGTTCTATGTTATGGAAATGGTCGACGGTCGAGTGTTTTGGGACATGTCGCTACCGGATCTCACACCAACAGAACGCGCGGCGATTTACGACGCGAAGATACAGACCTTGGCGGAGTTCCAAGCGATCGATTACCGCGCTGTCGGGCTCGAAGGATTTGGTAAAACCACCGATTATTTCGCGCGACAAATTCATCGCTGGAAGAAAACTTATATTGCCTGCGAAACGGAATCGATTGAGGAAATGAACCGTCTGAATGACTGGCTGCCAGCCAACATTCCAGAAGACGATGCGGTTAGCTTAATCCATGGCGATTATCGAATGGACAACATGATATTCCATCCAACGGA
>JAQCEL010000160.1 GCA_027618655.1 Pseudomonadota bacterium
GCACGTTCGAGCGCAGCCTTTACGACGTGGCCACCTAAGGTCGCGCCATGTGTCATATTGAAAGACCCGCGCCAGCTTTTACATAAGGGCGTACGAGCGGTTGATACGATTACAGCCTCGGTCATGGCTACTTTCTCCTAGTCAAAAATACTGCGATTAGAAATTGGCAGGTAACTTTAGCCGACTGCGACGCGGCCGTCACTCGATCGAACTGGCTGAGCCCCGCTAACATTAGCTAGACTAGGTAGAAAGCTGCAGCGTTCGGCTGCAAATCTACTTAAAGCTAAAGGTGATGCTCCATGAATTTTCCGTTGTGTTCGCGCCAATTTCCGAGCCCTAGGTTCGGTCAAACTCTCCGAGCCGTTACGGCAATTTCCTTGCTGGCAATTTCGTTGCTCGTGCACGGCGAACAACCGTTGCACGTTCTGCTCACCAACGACGATGGTTTTGATGCGCCTGGGATCACCGCGATGCGCGAAGCGCTTGTCAACGCGGGCTACAAAGTAAGCGTCGCCGCACCGCGAGAACAACAAAGCGGGAGCAGTATGAAGGTTACTTTAGGGGCCATCGAAGTCGAGCAAACCTCGGAACGCTTCTGGATTATAGATGGTACGCCTGCAGACTCTGTGTCGTTTGCACTGCTCAAACTGCTGCCCAATAGCCGGCCGGATATCGTGATCTCCGGAATTAATTTTGGACAAAACCTCGGCACCAATACAAATTTATCAGGTACTGTCGGCGCCGCTATTATGGCAACGCAGTTCTCCGTGCCGGCAATCGCCGTCTCTGTCGGGCTCGATTTGGCCGAGAGTGGGGCAACACCTGTTCGATTTCCGAGCACCATGGCGGCGTTCGCGCCCGCTGCTGATTTCACCGCGAAAGTGTTGCGGCAACTCGAGCTGAGCCGTGAACCGACTTCCTCGCTGCTGCCGGCGAGCAGTGTATTGAATATCAATTACCCGGCGATACCAAGGGAAGCGATTAAAGGTGTGCGCATGGCAAGGGTTGCTCAAGTCGGAGGCTTCGTTCCAAATTATCTTGAAGGCGACGTGCCGGGAAAATACACAGCCACGTTGGTACATGGGGCTCCCGAAGACAGTTCGCGCGCAGATCCGGACATCGCGTTATTTTCAGATGGCTACATCACGATCAGTGTGCTCGATGGCGATCTCAACGCGAATGGTGCCGACAACAATCAACTGAAGGCTCGAATTGAGCAATTCTTCTCGAACCCCGTGAAATGATGAGCGAGAGCGCATACGAACGTGAGGAATCTCGTTAAATGCACCGTCGATCTAAATTTAGTATCTGCGTGTGCGTGTTCTGTTCGGATATTTTATTTTCCTAAAAAGTCTATGCTTATAATTAATTTGTATACTAGAATTTCTATGCGATCATAATCCGATCCCGCAACGAAGGATGGAAAACCGCGTCATGCTTGTAAATTCGAGTTCGACCGCCGAGACCGCAGGTAGCGTGGCAGATGAGGTTAAGACGACGACTTGCTACATGTGCGCGTGCCGTTGCGGAATTAGAGTCTATCTAAAAGACGGCACGGTCCGTTACATCGAGGGGAATCCTGAGCATCCCGTTAATAAAGGGGTGTTGTGTGCCAAGGGTTCGGCCGGGATCATGCAACATTATTCACCCGCACGTTTGTCAAAACCGCTGCTGCGAGTTGGCGAACGCGGCGCCGGAGAATTCAAGGAAATCGAGTGGGACGAAGCACTTGATATCGCAGCCGGTTGGTTAGGAAACATTCGCACCACCGATCCGAAACGCTTAGCGTTTTTTACCGGACGCGATCAAAGTCAGTCACTGACGGCGTGGTGGGCACAACAATTCGGCACCATCAATTATGCTGCTCACGGCGGCTTCTGTTCGGTCAACATGGCGGCCGCCGGATTGTATTCGATCGGCGGAGCATTCTGGGAATTCGGCGAGCCCGATTGGGAGCTCACGCGATATTTCCTAATGTTCGGGGTTGCAGAAGACCACGATTCGAACCCTATAAAAGTAGGGCTCGGCAAACTGAAATCGCGTGGCAACGCGAAATTCGTATCGGTCAACCCAGTGCGTACCGGTTACTCAGCGATAGCTGACGAATGGGTAGGGATCCGACCTGGCACTGACGGATTGTTCGTTTTCGCATTGATCCACGAATTGCTCAAGGCCGAACAAATCGATTGGGATTACTTGACGCGTTATACGAACGCCAGCTGGCTCGTCATCCAAGATCCTGGCGCCGAGGATGATGGATTATTCGTGCTGGATCCGGAAAGTGGCGGACCGCAATGCTATGACAAGCATTCAAACACGATCGTGCCCGCGTCCGGCACCGGTCTGCGACCGGCACTCGTAGGGAACTTCGTTGCGCAACCGAACCGCAAGGTGGTGCCCGTCTTTCAGTTAATAGCCGAACGATACATGGACGAGCAGTATGCGCCGGAGGCGGTTACAGATCGGATTGGCATCGACGCGAGTCAGATCCGGCGTATCGCGGCGGAACTTGCGCAAGCCGCTTTCGAAAATGAAATAACACTCGACATTCCTTGGACCGACTGGACCGGTAAACGACATGAAAAAATGATTGGCCGTCCGGTCGCCATGCATGCCATGCGCGGTGTCTCGGCTCACACGAACGGCTTTCACACCTGCCGGGCAATTCACTTGTTGCAAATGCTGCTTGGTTCAATCGACGTACCCGGCGGATTCCGTTTTAAACCCCCGTTTCCTAAGCACATTCCACCTGCGCAAAGGCCGGCCCGCGATCCGGGTAAACCAGCTACACCGCTGGGCGGCATTCCACTTGGCTTCCCGTCAGATCCGGACGATTTATTGGTCGACGAAGATGGCCGACCCGCACGCATTGATAAAGCGTTTAGTTGGGAATACCCACTCGCCATCCACGGCATGATGCACATGGTGATCCACAACGCATGGAAAGGTGATCCGTATCCGATCGATACCTTGTTCATGTACATGGCGAATATGGCGTGGAACTCGTCGATGAACACCTCGAAGACGATCGAATACCTGACCGATAAGGATCCGGTAACTGGCGAATATCGCATTCCGCACATAATCTATAGCGACGCCTATTACTCGGAGACGGTCGCCTATGCCGACTTAGTGTTCCCTGACACGTCTAATTGATGGCGCTGGGACTGTATTTCCCTACTTGATCGCCCGATAGGTGACGCTGATGGAGCGGCAGACGCGATCCGCCAACCGGTCGTCGCAGCGGATCGAGATGTCCGCTGTTTCCAAGAAGTCTTGCTCCAGCTCGGCGCACGCCTCGCTCTACCAGGGATGGTGAACGACGACGGCAGCGAGAAGTACCCGGGAGGTTATGCTGATTACATTACCAACCACATGCGCACAGCCAAGGTCGGTCCATTAGCTGGATGGCGGGGCGAGCAAGGCGACCAGTCGATCACGGGCAATGCTAATCCCGATCAACTTGCGCGCTATATCGACAATGGCTGTTTTTGGCGCCAAGAATTCGCTCCGTCCTGTCGTTACTACAAATTCGCTAACCGAGACTATTTAGAATTTGCGCATGAAGCAGGTTGGATCGGAAGAACCGAGCCCATCGTGATGCAGTTGTATAGCGAAAATCTTCAAAAATTTAGACTCGCTGGTCTCGGTCATGGTGACACGTTACCGCCAGTAGCTGATCGCGCGCGACTGCAAAAGTACTTCGACCCGTTGCCGATCTGGTATGAGCCATTTTCGGAACTCGACACGCGCGAGCTGTCCTCATTTCCGATCCACGCGCTTTCCCAGCGTCCAATGCACATGTATCACTCCTGGGGAGGGCAAAACGCTTGGTTGCGACAACTGACCTCAGCGAATCGCCTGCATATGCATTTTAAATTGGCCGAGAAACTGGGCTTAAAAGAGGGCGACTGGGCTTGGATCACGAGCCCACACGGTAAAGTGAAAGGGCAGATTGCCTGCGTGTCCGGGGTTAACGTCGATACCGTCTGGACTTGGAACGCAATCGGTAAGCGGGCAGGCGCCTGGGATCTCGATGACAAGGCACCCGAAGCGCGTAAAGGTTTCCTACTCAATCACATTATTTCTGAGCTGCTACCGCCACGTGAGGATGGCTATCGTTACTCGAATTCAGATCCCGTGACCGGTCAAGCAGCTTGGTTTGACCTAAGAGTGGCGATCGAAAAATGTGCCGTAGACGAACTCGAAGAAACCTCACCACAATTTCCTAGCATGAAGCGCAAACGGCAAGTCCCGTTGCCGAAAATTTCGCAATTTGGCCGAGATCTCAAATCTGGGGAGCCCGTCCCGGAGCGCGGCGTGCATCGTGAATTTGTCGGTAATCGAGAGCAGCACGAAGACGCACAACTCGGAAATTTTCAGCGCTCGCCTAAATACAATGGAGGTGATGACTGATGACCGCGATACCGAAGTCCAGTGGGAAGAAATTGGGGCTAGTGATCGACTTAGATATTTGCGTTGGTTGTCACGCGTGTACGACGAGTTGCAAGGAATGGAACACTGGCGGTTATTCCGCGCCGCTTACTGATACGGATCCTTATGGAGAAAACCCGACTGGCGTTTGGTTTAACCGAGTTCACACTTTTGAAGTCACTGCGCCCGACGGCAGTTCCCAAACGATAAACTTCCCGAAATCGTGTTTGCACTGTGATGACGCGCCATGCGTTACCGTCTGCCCGACGGGTGCGTCGTTCAAGCGCGCCGAAGATGGCATCGTACTGGTTAACCAAGATACCTGTATTGGCTGCAAGTTATGCTCATGGGCGTGCCCTTACGGCGCGCGCGAATACGACAGCACTGATGGGGTCATGAAGAAATGCACGTTGTGTGTGGACAAAATCTACAACGAAGATTTGCCTGAGCATAGCCGGGTTCCCGCCTGCGTGAGCGCTTGCCCCACAGGGGCACGAAGTTTTGGCGATCTCGGAGACCGAGACTCGGCCGTCTCGAAGCTCGTTGAATCGCGTGGCGGTTTCGATCTCATGCCGGAACAACAGTGCTCACCCGTGAACAAATATTTGCCGTTGCGAAAAAAAGTGGTGCCCGCGAACGCGGCGACCACGGCATTACGCCCGAAGGTGTCAGGCGTGGCCGACGCGCTCCTAAAATGGATTGATAAATCGCTCTGTTGAACAGGAGATTTGAGTTCATGTCGCCATCTCTTAAGCGAAGCTTGCCGAACTGTTCAGTGTCGCAAATCGACCGTCTATGAATCCCGCATTTTCCGTCATCTTTTTTACCACTGCGTCCGGGGCAGGCTATGGTTTACTCGGACTGCTGGGCGCCGGGTCTTTCTTCTCGTTTTTGCCTGCTGATAGAACCTTGATGATCGCCGCTAGCGTAACGGCATTGCTTTTGATCACGGGCGGTTTGTTGTCGTCTACTTTCCATCTCGGCCATCCGGAAAGAGCGTGGCGTGCCGTGAGCCAATGGCGGACTTCATGGCTGAGTCGAGAAGGTGTTAGTTCACTGGTGACTTACATTCCGGCCACCTTATTTACTTATACTTGGGTATTCTGCGATATCGATAATTCGATGATCAGGTTATCTGGGCTAGCAACCGTCGTCCTCGCCGTGATAACGGTATTCACGACCGCCATGATTTACGCGTCGCTTCGCTCGATTCACGCGTGGAACAATAAATGGGTACCACTCAATTACTTGCTGTTAGCCCTCGCCACCGGATTGATCCTGCTTAACGCGTTCCTCGCGTGGTTCGCAGCCGATACAGTGGGCTTGACCATCGTTGCCATTGCGGTATTAGGCGGGTCCCTGGTCAGCAAACTCCTGTATTGGCGCTTTATCGATTCTTCGAGTAGTAGCAGTTCGAACGCTAGCGCGATAGGCACAAGGCCCGGCAGTACTGTGAAGCTAACCCAATCGCCACATAGTCAAGCGAACTATTTACAACAGGAAATGGTGTTCGTTATCGCGCGCAAGCATGCTCGAAAGCTCCGCCGCATTGCGACCCTTATGACCTTTGTGATCCCGAGTGTGTTGCTCGCGGCGACACTCTTTAGCAACTCGAAACTTAACGTCGCGTGTGCGACTCTCGCGGTGCCAGTGGCAACCATCGGGATCTTGATTGAGCGCTGGCTATTTTTTGCCGAAGCCCGGCATACGGTTGCGCTTTACTACGGTGCGCAAAGCGCGTGAAACTGATTGAAGGATTGTTCTTATGTTAATTTTTCGCCAACTATTTGATCAGGAATCTTCGACCTACACCTACTTGCTAGGCGATAGCGAAACGAATGACGCTGTCATGATCGATAGCGTCTATGAACAAGCCGGTCGCGATCGAGCGTTACTCGACGAATTAGGTCTGCAGCTTCGTTTCGTACTCGACACGCATTGTCATGCCGACCATGTCACCGGCGCATGGGTCTTAAAACGCCACACGGGCGCGAAGATTGGCGTTTCACACGCCGCGGGGGTGGAGGGAGCAGATTTATTGCTAGTTCACGGACAACACATCACGTTCGGTAGCCGTTATCTCGAGGTAAGGGAAACGCCTGGACACACTAATGGCTGCGTCACTTTCGTCCTTGACGATGAGACGCTGGCATTTACTGGCGACACCTTGCTCATCCGCGGATGCGGCCGAACGGATTTCCAACAAGGCGATGCACGGACGATGTACCGATCCATTCAGACTCAGATCCTAGCGTTACCTGAGCGCACAAAACTGTACCCCGCGCATGACTACAAAGGCATCACAATGACCAGCGTCGCCGAGGAGAAGAAATTCAACCCTCGCTTGGGCGGGCAAATCAGTGAACAAGATTTTGTCGGCTACATGGACAACTTAGGCTTGCCGCACCCGAAGCAAATTGACATTGCCGTGCCTGCGAATCTACGTTGCGGTCGCCCCGAAAACGATGAGATCGCAGCAGACAACGCCCCGACCTGGGCACCGTTAAAACTTACATTCGCGGGCTTGTGGGAAATGGATCCTCAGTGGCTCGAAGAAAACCTCAACGCAGTGCAAATTCTGGATGTACGCGAAACTAATGAATTTTGTGGCCCGTTAGGACATATTAAAAATGCGCTACACATTCCTCTCGGTGAGCTGGCCAAACGTAGCACCGAAATTGACCCCGCCATTCCAGTCGTTGCAGTGTGCCGTGCCGGCGCGCGGTCGGCACAAGCGATTGTGCTACTCAAAAGGGCAGGCCTGGTCGATTGCGCGAATTTAGCTGGCGGCATGCTGCGCTGGCGGGATCGAGGCTACCCAGTGATCGGTGGCGTCAATTGACCCGTGCAGTCACTGGTTCAGCCGACCGCGACTAAACGCTTTTGTCGAATACCTGCGGCGCGTCTTGTTTCACTTTCGCGTCGTCAGTCCAATAACGCTTCGCCCAGATCCCTTGATACGCTTCGTCCCCTACTGGCATCCGCCAGGTCTTAACGTCCGCGTCGGATAAAGTCACCGAGCAAAGCGCGCGCGGTTGATCGTCTGTGCCATCGACGTAGGCATTGGCATCGTCAACCGGTATGTAGCGTTGCGCGATGCGACGATAGCGATCACGCCACTTGTCATCGTTACCGACCTCATGCACGACAGCAGCTTGGCCCCGCACGACAACTTTACGATAAGGGATCTCAGTTTCGTCGATGCACAGCGCCACTCGAGGATCGTTTCTGATATTTTTTAACCAGTCCGAATGTTGGCGCGGCGTAAACCAAATTCGACCGTCTTCGTAGATAAACCATATCGGAGCGACTGACGGGCCACCGTCCGCGTCAAGCGTCGCTATGTCCATGATAAAACCCGGTTCGCTCAGGAAAGCGTCGCGCTCGGCAAGATTAAGTTTCGGCATGATATTCCTCCATAAGATTTGCTGGGCTCGCAGCCCTGAATATGCGACGCTTATTTTTTTTCTAGTCTCGATTTAGCTAACGGCTTGCGAGCACTGGCGTAATCGGCGCCTTCAACTCGTGCGTGAGTGGTCCGGAATGACTTGGCCTCCCGCACACGTCGCCCTTCGGCGCTCTTGCCCGTGCCAAGTGGCTGATAACTCGGCACTAGGTGTTTTTTGCTGTTACCAATTAAATCGCTGCGTCCCATGCGTTTCAAGGCTTCACGTAGCATTGGCCAATTGTTCGCGTCATGATAGCGCAAAAATGCTTTATGCAGGCGACGTACCTTCAAGCCTTTCGGGATCTCGACGTTCTCGCTGTCCGGGCCAACACGGCGTAGCGGATTCTTACCCGTGTGATACATCGCCGTGGCAGTCGCCATCGGGGAGGGCAGAAACGCTTGGACTTGGTCGGCTCGGTAATGATGCTCTTTTAACCACAGGGCGAGTTCGAGCATATCGGTATCGGTCGTGCCTGGGTGGGCAGCGATAAAATATGGTATCAAGTACTGCTCTTTGCCCGCTTCTGCCGAGTAGCGATCGAACAATTCCTTGAATCGATAATACGTCCCCACACCTGGTTTCATCATTTTCGATAGTGGTGCGTCACTAATAGCTTCTGGCGCTATTTTCAAATAGCCGCCCGTGTGATGTTGCGCAAGCTCTTTTACATACTCCGGAGATTCAATCGCCAAGTCGTAGCGCACACCAGAGGCAATAAGCACTTTTTTGATCCCGGGTAGTTCTCGTGCCCGACGATAAAGTTTTATGAGCGGGTTGTGGTTAGTGTCTAAATTTGGACAGATCTCTGGGAAGACGCACGACGGTCTGCGACAGGCAGATTCGATTTCGGGACTCTTACAGGCGAGTCGGTACATGTTGGCCGTCGGGCCGCCAAGGTCGGAAATCACCCCAGTAAAACCTGGCACTTCGTCTCGGACAGTTTGAATTTCCCGGATCACGGAGTCCTCGGAGCGGTTTTGTATGATCCGACCCTCATGCTCCGTGATCGAGCAAAACGTACAACCGCCGAAACAACCGCGCTGGATCGAAATGGAAAACCGGATCATCTCGTAGGCAGGAATATTTAGATCACCGTAACTCGGATGCGGTTGCCGCGTGTAGGGCAGTTCATAGATGGCGTCCATCTCTGCCGTTTTCAGCGGCAGCGGAGGCGGGTTCAACCAGACGTCGGCATTTTTGTGGCGTTGGACGAGCGCCCGTGCATTGCCGGGATTTGACTCCAAGTGCACGATCCGTGAAGCGTGCGCGTAGAGTATCGGGTCGCTTTTAACTTGTTCGAACGAGGGTAGTCTGATGACACTGGTTGCGCGATCCGCATTGGGTACGCGGCGCGTGAAGCGAACAACTTTTACTTCTGGCTTTGCCTCGTCCTCAGTCGGGCCGGCGAGCGCGTTCCGAGTACCTGAATTGTCCATGGCATATGGATCGACAGGCGGAGCTAATGGTCCAGGCCTGTCTAGGTGCGTCGAATCAATTTCCGTCCATCCATCTGGCAGCGCCCGAGCGACAAACGCGGTACCGCGAATGTCGGTTATTTCATTGATTGGTTCGCCCGCCGCGAGGCGATGGCCGATTTCCCCGAGCTGACGCTCGGCGTTACCAAAAATCAGTAAGTCGGCTTTGGCGTCTACCAAAATCGAACGGCGAACTTTTTCCGACCAGTAATCGAAATGTGCGACGCGGCGTAGGCTGGCCTCGATTCCACCAACAATTAGCGGTACATCTTTAAATGCTTCACGCACTCTTTGAGCATAGACAATGACGCTGCGGTCGGGGCGCTTTCCGCCGACGCCGCCCGGGGTATAGGCATCGTCGCTGCGAATTTTGCGATCCGACGTATAGCGGTTAACCATGGAGTCCATGTTGCCCGCAGAGATCCCAAAAAATAGCTTGGGTCGCCCGAGCACCATGAAGTCGTCTACATTCTGCCAATTCGGTTGCGCAATAATGCCAACCCGAAATCCTTCAGCTTCCAATACCCGGCCAACGATCGCCATGCCGAAACTCGGGTGATCAACATAAGCATCACCGCTGACGATTATCAAGTCGCAGCTATCCCAGCCAAGATCGTCC
>JAQCEL010000161.1 GCA_027618655.1 Pseudomonadota bacterium
ATGGAACGATGCTTTTCGAACCGAGCTGCTCTTTGGTTAATTATTGCTCAAGTATGATTTTGCCCTGTAGGTTGAACAGGAACCGCTCGACAATAGACAGTCGTTGCGTAGTGAGCCCTCAAATCGTTTCAAAAATTCTATCGTCAAGGATCGGACTCGAGCGTTTTATTAGTAGTGATCTCTGTTCTATGTTTTTCTAATAGCCCGTACAGTTCGCCTACTAATCGCGTGCGCACCGGTCTGACTTCGGTTCGGTCTAATTCCGTCTCGATGTCCGAGTACTGCTTGCGAAGCCCACGAAACACAAACGAATTATATTTCTCTACCATCCAGAGTTTTTCGGCCTCTGATATCGCGCTAAGGATCTCTGGCGGGATTTCTCCTGCGTAGGATGCACTAGCATCGCTCGACGATCCTTGTTTCAGTCCCGAGCTCGGGATCCCAGTGAGCGTGGGAATAAAGTGATGGTTCGCCAGCATCAGATCAGCAAGTGTATAAGCTGCTTCCGCCAAGTTTCCCATGCGATGAAAAATAAGTGCCAAACACAGTTTGTGGATTGGCTCTGCGACATCATCGTCGAATTCCTTCGCGTACCAACGAATGTACTTTTTAGATTCTTTTGGGTCGTCGAGCAGAAATAGCAGCCAAAATATTACGTAGCGAATGCCCCGTCCGTCGTCGATACCGCCGTAGGTGCGTTTTTCTCTGGTCAATTCGGCGCGGTAACGCGTGATCCGGGACCGCAGGCCTCGTTCTGTTTTCGAAATGGATGACATTGCGATTACAACTCGCGACTGGTTAACACGGCGTCGATGGCGCCTCTGTGGAACGGCGGCGCAAGGATGACGCTTCAGCGGTGAGCTTGATCTGTTGGTTAGATGACATTTTTGACTCCCCCTGCGAACTGAAAAATTTTCTCGACACTATTACGGCTCCCTGCCTAATTATGCCTTGGTCGAAACTTCAAACACGAATTGCAAGATAAGATTCTGCCTTCTATATCTTATAGGCGATATGGATGAACTATGGTGTACTTAACGCTGCCATCATGGACTCACGAATCATTTTAATGAAGCTTGCTAAACGTATGCTGTATTTGCTCATGTTGTTTTTGGTAGGGCCCGTGCTGGTGGTCGCTTGCGCAAAGGTAAATCTTAGTCAGGACTGGCGCAACGCCGATCGCTCATCGCAACAAATGGCGCCGACGCCTGAGGCGGAGACACACGCGGTTGTGCAAGTTTATGCCGCGCGCGCGTTTAGTTGGCGGGGCATCTTCGCCGTACACACGTGGATCGCAACGAAACCCGAGGGCGCGAGTCACTATACGGTTCATCAAGTGATTGGTTGGAACGAATGGAGCGAGAAACGAGTCGTTGTCGCGGATCAAGATTTTCCAGATCGTTCTTGGTACGGCAATCCGCCCGAATTACTAGCGGATATTCGGGGCGAGGATGCTAGCCGATTGATCCCGCAAATATTTGCCGCGGCCGAAAGCTATCCTCATCAATATAGCTATACCTTATGGCCGGGACCCAATAGCAATTCGTTTGTGGCACATGTCGCCCGTGAGGTCCCCGACTTGCGTCTAAAACTCCCGACAACAGCCATCGGCAAGGATTATCTAATGAACGGCGGATTTTTCGATTCCGCGCCGAGTGGCACTGGCTGGCAAGTCTCGCTATTTGGCGTGGCAGGTCTAACGGTCGCAATCGAAGAAGGGGTGGAAATTAATTTATTGAGCGCATACTTCGGCATCGAACCTTTCGGCCTTGGGATAAAGCTTCCGGGCATTGGGCGGCTTGGATTGTAGCGATTTTTGGATCTGTTAGCGTCGCCAGCGATCCGACTACTCAGATAAGGTCGGCAGTGTTCCAGCGACTCTGGTTTGGCGCATGAGTCGTCGCCAACGATCTGCGTCGTAGCCAGTCCCACGATGCATCACGCAGCGATTATCCCAGATCACGGTATCGCCTACTTGCCATTGAAGTGGATACACATGCTCGCGCCCCACTGCAAGCTCCAAGAGCTCGTCAATGAGTTGTCGGCTCTCAATGCCTGAGTATCCCGTGATCGATCGGGCGTGTGAACCGACGTAATAGCTTTTGCGACCGTTGCGGGGATTCGTTCGAACTAGCCGATGCTCGATCGGTGGTAGCGACGCTGCGTGATTCGGATTGACGGGCGCAACTTGGCTACGCGAAAAAACATAATCGTGAAGCACATGTAACGGATCGATCTTCTCTTGCATAGACGACGGTAGGCGAGCGTAGGCTGCCCGCGCGCTGACAAATTCTGTGATGCCCCCTTCACCGGGCACCTCGTAGGAGTGATTAATCGAAAATTTCGATGGGATCAGACGGAACGAGGAGTCGGAATGCCACACGTTATTTCCTGATTGGTAGCGCGTGTGTGTATCGTCGTTGCCTTTCTTTGTATGCACGTCAATGACGTTGCCAATTGTGCCAAAGAAGTCGATTTCCCCCGTCGCGCCAAAGATCACGTGATTCGGCTCCGGTTCGCCTAAATGCTGAGTCAAGGCGAGGTGCGCCGCATCGCTCATAGCTTGATTTGGAAACAGCAGGACTGAGAATTCGTCCATTGCTTCGTCGATCGCTTGCACAGTCTCTGTATGTAGTGGTGCTGATAAATCAATACCCAACACGCGTGCGCCAAATTCCTCGTGCAATGGTTCGAATTTAATTTGACTCAAGCTCTATACCTACTGAATTGCGTTCACCATTGTTCATCGGTCCGATAGCCCATTTCTCGATTCAAACGGGTCACAAGAAAATCAAATACTGAGGTCTAACAAATTGTAGTCTTTTAATCCGGCGCGCGCGGCCGCGTTCCAACGATAGTTGTCTTCTTGCCCAACAAACGGCTGGTAGACGAAGCGTTTTTCGTGCGGAAAACGTTGTTGACGCGCATCGATCGCATAAGCGATGAGTCGCGCTCGCTCGTGGATCCGTGCTTCGTCGTACGTTGCTACTGCGTTGTGAACCCCACCGGCCTTAATCCCGAGCACCGAGGAGCGACGATGAAATCCAAAATTCACTGTCACGCGCGTGTCCGGGCTCGTATTCGCGAACGAGCCATGCAAGGTTTGCCGATTTGAGATCCCAACGTCGCCTGGTGCACACAGCATAGGGACAGCATCAGGCAGTCGATCGCTACCCGCACTCGCAACCCGGGCTTTGATATCTTGTTTGCCAAGCTTGTGCGTACCGGGCACTAGCCAGAGACCGTTCGCCGAGGTGGAACCGTACAGTTGCGCCATGAAATTGAAACCGTGCGAACCTTGATCGAAATCCGGACTATCCCAATGTGTGACCCCATCCTGGTGCCAGGCAACAGACGAACCAAGACCGGGCTGCTTGATGAACAGGGCCTCGTTAAACGGCGTGAAGTCCGGCCCATGGATCGCGGCTGCGACCCCGAGCAAATCTGGGTGGCCATAAACGCGCAAGCACGCATCGGAAAATTGTAAAGAACCGAGGATCAGGTAGACGATTTTCTCAGGCGCATCAGCAGCGGCTCGTGGCTCGAACATGCGCGCCGGATGGCGACCATTCGCGAGATCCGTACCACCAAACGGATCGCTCAGCGGGCGCGCCCAAAATAATGTCGGTGCTTTACAGTCGACTGCGATCGCAGGACGTCCGTGGATGTCGACGGTCGCGCCCTCTGTAACCGGGGCTCGCTCCAGGATATTGGCAACGTCGGCTTCAATATCGGCGAGCTCGTCTTTGCCGAGCACGCCAGTGAATACATAGAACCCGCAGCGCCAATAGGCATCAAGGATTTCCTTAGCCAAGCTTCCGTCCGGGTTAAAACGGATCGGGCCGCGATTGCCAAGCGTCATCGCGCGTTCCTCGCCGGCCCGCCGATAGGTCGCCATTGCTTCTTGCTCGTCGCCATAGTTGGTGGCGACGTCAGATTTGTGCGCTTGCAGTGCCATGACAGACTCCCCGAACGACTTAGATAGTGTAATGTTGGCGCCTGCGCGGAACGCTTGCAAGGTCATCCGCCAACTTTGTCGGGTGAGTCGGCGGCCGGTGGGGTTGCATCGGACTTACTATGGCTACACTTAGATTGAAACGTAGAGGAATGGTCGTGATCAAACGCATGGCAGCGAAAGCCCAGTGACATCGCCGAAGCGCTTGCTTTTTAACGCGTTTTCCATGAACTGTGTGTCGCATATCCATCACGGTCTGTGGCGACGACCGGATACACAACAGCTCCAATACACCTCGCTAGATACCTGGGTGGAATTGGCGAAGACTTTAGAGAAAGCGAAATTCGACTCGTTGTTCTTAGCCGATGTGAGCGGCGTGTACGACACCTACAATGGTGGGCCGGAAACCTCAATTCGCGAAGCCATGCAGATCCCGGTCAATGACCCGACTTTATTAATTCCTGCCATGGCGCATGCGACGGAGCATTTGGGCTTTGCCTATACGGGCTCGATACTTGCCGAACATCCGTTTAACTTTGCTCGCCGCGCATCAACCTTAGATCATCTAACGAACGGTCGAGTGGCATGGAATGTGGTGACGTCTTATCTACCAAGTGCGGCGCAAAATTTAGGGTTTCACGATTTGCCGCGCCACGACGATCGCTATGAGCGAGGGGATGATTATCTCGAAGTCCTATATAAGCTTTGGGAGGGCAGTTGGGAACAAGACGCAGTGGTGCGTGATGTCGAACGCGGGATTTACGCGGATCCGAACAAAGTCCACCGCATTAATCACGTAGGACCGTACTACCAAGTACCCGGCCCCCATTTATGTGAACCGTCGCCGCAACGCACGCCGCTGCTTTTTCAAGCAGGTTCATCCGATCGGGGCCGCGAATTTGCTGCGCGCCACGCCGAATGCGTTTTCATTCTTGGTGGAGGGCGTCAGGAAATCATTGCCGATATCCGCACGCGCGCGGCGAAATACGGTCGCCGCCCTGAAGACATCAAATTCTTTCTCGCATTGTCTCTCGTAATTGGCGGTACGGAAGCACAAGCCCAGGCAAAGGCTGCAGAGCTTAACGAAACCTTGTCCATCGAGGGCGGTTTAGCTCATATGAGCGGACAACTCGGTGCTGATCTAGGCGCCGTCGATCCGAATCGGCCGATCGGGGATTTCGATTTCAACGGCATCTTAGGATTTCTGAAAAGTTTTGCGTCGCGTGCACCAGATAAGATGACGACATTCGGTGATCTGGCACGGAGTCAAATGAGCGGCCATTGGATCGTCGGTAGCGCCGAGCAAATTGCCGATCGCTTGCAACACTTTGCTGAAACCGGTGCCGACGGCTTTAATTTGGTCTATGCGACCACCCCAGGAACATTTGTCGATTTCATTGATGGCGTTGCGCCGATTCTAAAATCGCGCGGGCTTATGCAAACCGAGTACCAGGGCGGCACCCTACGAGAAAAGATCTTTGGTCACGCACATCTAGCGAAAAATCACCCCGGTGCCGCCTACCGGATCCGCTGAGACATTCCGCTGGTTAAGCGTCGCGATTCCACTTTTAAAGTAGCATCACGCTGGGTTTTGTGAAATTCTCTCGGTCCCAAACCCGTTCCCGCAAGATAGTCTTAAAATAACGTTTTGCGTCTGCCTTCCTAAATCGAGGCGGGGCACAATAGTTGTAGAATGTTGGAGAATTCGAGCATGTGCGCAGACGCAACGAAGCACGCGGCACCGGAAGGTTACGATGTCAAAGCCGTGGAAGCTTGGATTAAGGAAAACATCGATTCACTCGCCCCACCATTTATATGGAAGCGCCTCGAAGGTGGGCATTCCAATCTGACTTACTTGATCACTGATCAAAACGGGATAAAGGCGGTGATCCGCCGGCCGCCGCAAGGAGATCTGCTACCCAAGGCGCACGACATGGGCCGCGAGTGGGCGATCATTTCGGCGCTCGGGCCGACCCCCGTTCCGGTTGCCCCGACCCTCGGTTTCTGCGAATCCCCAGATGTGACGGGTGCGCACTTCTATGTGATGGGGCACGTCAGTGGTGCGGCTTTGCATACAGCTCAGGATACCGCACGCTTGATCCCGCTTGGGAAGCGCGAAACCGTCGGCTGGAATTTCTTCGATGTATTAGCCGATCTCCATGCGATCGATCCGGACGCGGTTGGTCTTGGGGACCTCGGCAAAAAGGAAAACTATATCGCGCGGCAGTTAAAAACGTGGTACCGGTCGTGGACCTCGTCGTATGAGGCGGCCGACTACGACGATCCCCGTGCCCACGAATTACAACAATTCCTCGAGGCGAATATTCCAAAGCAGGGGCCAGCGCGCATCGTGCACGGAGACTATGGACTGCACAATTGTTTGATCGGTCCGGATTTTAAAATGGCCGCAATGTTGGATTGGGAAATCTCAACGCTTGGCGACCCGTTAGCTGATCTCGCTTACGCCTTGAACCAATGGATCCTGCCCGAGGATCCCAATCCGGTAAAACCTGATGCGGCGAGTGTCGTGCCTGGCATGCCGAGTCGTGAAAGTTTGGCTGCGCGCTACGCGACGCGCACGGGTTGCGATCTCTCGCAGCTCGATTTTTACATTGGCTTCAACTGGTGGAAAAGCGCGATGATCATTCATGGCGTCTACGCACGCTACATGATGGGCAAGAAAAGTACCGAAGGTATCGATCTCAACGATTTACGCTCGAGAGTGGAGCGCTCGCTCGATCAAGCCGCCGCCGCCGTCAACCGGATTCGCTGAACGTGCGCGATCATATTCTGTATACCGCGTCACCCAGATCCTCTTCGGAATAATAAAGGCACTGCTTGCCAGTCGGCGCGGTCGAACCGAGCTGGTCCGCAAAACCGTCCACAATTTTTACTTCTAGTAGCACTTGGCAAGCCATGGTGTTTCTCCGGTTCCATAAAAATGAATTGGCTGACGACAATCTTGGCGTTACTCTGCTCGACTAAGCGTAACTGCCGCAATGTGCAGACGCACGAACGGTCGAATGATGATCAGTAAACATAGAAGAGTTCGTTGGTTATTCTGCGACGGTTTCTAGACAACAATGCGAATCAAGCAAGATGACAGCAGTTCAGAAAGCCGATCCGGGTGCGCGGCGAAAAGCAATTATATTGGTCTCAGTCCTTAGCGCGCTCGGTGGGGCCTTGATTGTTCTCTTCGAGAGCAATCAGCAAGTCATTTCTGAATGGCTGGAAATGAACTTGGCGACGAATTCGAGAGCGCTCAACGCCGTCTTCCTGGTGATGCTAGCCCCTCAGTTTTTCGTCACCTATTATCTTTTCGCCTTCGGCCGAAGGATTGTACGCGCGCAGCGTTTCCCACTGCCAGGTCAATCAGTCGTTCGCGACACCAAAATTATTCTGTCGAATGAGGCAGTGCGGCGCGGCCGCGTCCTGCAATGCGTAGCGGTGGCGAGTGCTGTGATTACGTGTTGCATGATGTTTGCTGTGTGGCGGCTGCTGCATGAATTTGGTGGGCAGGCATAGAGGTGCACTAACTGGCTCAGCCGCACGCAAGTGACTGTCGATCGAAGTGCGCTATGCTTAATCGACAATCCCTTGTAACGGAGCGAACCAATGGAACCATTACCGTACCTCGAACGGGTCAAAATCCAAAGCGAAATCCTTCTACCGTTGTATCGTCGACTGCGTGACGAACTAGGCGCCGAGCGAGCCGCCGAACTGTTGCGCGCGTCGGTCCGTGAATACGCGAGTGCCTTAGGCAAGGCGGTGAGGGAAAGCGAGCAGGGCACATCGCTCGATAAGCTGCGCAGTCTCATGCCCGCGTTCGCAGCCAGTGGGGCGTTGGAAGTTGAACCGCTCGCTGATAATCCGCGCGAGTTTTTGCTTAATGTTCGACGCTGCGGGTATGCCGAGTACTTCCGATCACTAGGTGAGTCCGAATTCGGCGCGATGCTCACATGCGAAATTGATCCGCCGATCACGGAAGCGATTGGTGACGATTTAAGTCTAAAACGAACGCAAACAATAATGAGTGGCGGAGATCACTGTGATTTCCGTTGGAGACTAGGCAACTAACGTTCCGTCATCTGCTCGACGATCAAGCATGCTTACCCGATGATCGACACACTCAAAAGAGGACAGTTCGGCGCTGATGCTGAATTGTGTTTTGTTTGCTCGCTGCTATCCAGAGCCCTGCGTTAGCGAACGCTATCGTTTTCGACAATTATTTGATCTCGCCTGCTGGGTGCGGCGCAGCATTTGCAACACCGCCTTAACTCTCCGTCTAGATTCTGTGTTCGTCCCTTATTGATGTTAGATTAAGCATCGTATTGGTGGCTAAACTTCGCATCACAATTCAGAGGCATCGATGAGATGAGAGACTTCCGTTTTCTGCGCGTTTCGGTGTTTTTTATAAACTTGGTCTATTTATCGATCGCGTCTGCGGAATTCGATCCAGCGGCGTTACAAGATGAAACGAATGGCGATAACTGGCTCACGCATGGCCGTACGCATAGCGAACAGCGCCACTCACCACTCAATCAAATCACGGCGGACAATATTACGAAGCTCGGGTTGGCGTGGTCTGTCGAATTGCCCGACGCGCGCCAGATAGTGTCGACGACACTGGCAGTTGATGGCGTGCTCTATGTTACGTCGAGCTTAAGCATTGTTACCGCAATCGACGCGCGGACTCACAAGGTATTGTGGATATACGATCCTAAGGTGCCTGAGAATGCCGGCAAAACCCTGCGCGTCCTGTGGGGTACGAGCCGTGGCGTTGCTTACTGGAACGACAAGATCTATGTGGCCGCCGGCGATGGGCGTCTCATCGCAGTCAATGCCAAAACGGGTAAAGAAGTTTGGACGTCTATGACCGTGGAGCCAGGTAGTTACTACTACGTAACTGGTGCGCCGCGAGCATTTAAGGGCAAGGTCATTATTGGCAACGGCGGTACTGAAATGGGGCCGGCGCGCGGCTATGTCACCGCCTATGAGGCAGAAACCGGCGAGCAAGCTTGGCGGTTTTATGTGGTCCCCGGCAATCCCGCGGATGGATTCGAAGATAATGCTCAGCGCTTGGCTGCGAGTACCTGGAATGGTGAATGGTGGAAGCATGGCGGCGGTGGCAATGTGTGGAATGCGATCACCTATGATCCAGAATTCAATCACATCTATCTTGGCACGGGCAACGGATCACCGTGGAACCAAAAAATTCGCAGTCCCGGCGGCGGCGACAATTTGTTTCTTTGTTCGATCGTCGCGCTTGATGCGGACACTGGTAAATACAAATGGCATTACCAGACCGTGCCAGGGGAGACGTGGGATTTCAATTCGGCGATGGACATTGTCCAGGCTGATTTGAAAGTCAAAGACCGCACGCTAAAAGTGCTAATGCACGCGCCAAAGAATGGTTTCTACTACATCATTAATCGGCAGAACGGTCGGCTCTTATCCGCCAAAGCTTACTCCAAAGTGACCTGGGCAACGGAAGTGGATTTAAAAACCGGCCGTCCGATTGAAGTCGCGGGTTCGCGTTACGAATCGGGCAGCGTGACGATGTATCCGGGGCCTTATGGTGGTCATAATTGGCACCCGATGTCGTGGAATCCCGCGACGCAGCTGATGTACTTCACGGTCCATGATTTGGCTGGGGTTTACGACGACACCGGTGTCAACATCGCGAAGTTCCAGGCCAAGGGATTCGAGTTTGAGGCCGGTGTGGCATATGGCGGAGACGATATCCCGGCCGATAGTGCGATCAATGGTCTTGTCGCTTGGAATCCCTTGACGCAATCGCGCGCTTGGTACGTCGAGACGCCACCTGGGGTGCACTCGGGCACCATGACGACGGCTGGTAATCTCGTATTCCAAGGCCTCGGTACCGGGCAATTCAACG
>JAQCEL010000162.1 GCA_027618655.1 Pseudomonadota bacterium
TGAGCGCGACCACCCCGGATATGACCACTGCGCCGGCGAGCGCGAATGCGAATTCAATAAACAACGATCCGACTAAACCGCCCATGAACCCGATAGGTGCATAGACCGCAACTAAGGTGGTGGTCATCGCGATGATCGGCAACCATAATTCGCGCGCGCCTCGAATCGCAGCGTCGTAGGCAGACAGTCCATTTTCGATGTGTCGATGAACATTCTCGACGACGACAATCGCGTCATCGACCACGAGTCCGATCGACAACACCATTGCGAGCAGGGTGAGTAAATTAATCGAAAAACCCATTAAAAACATCAAAAAGGCAGCTCCGACTAACGAGAGCGGCACCGCGACAGCCGGGACAAACGCTGCCCTCAATGAACCGAGGCAAATGAATATCACCAGCAACACAATGACAATGGCTTCGCCGAGCGTGGTAAACACTTCCTCGATAGAGTCCTCAATAAACTCGCTTGCGTCGTAGGGAATCATGGCTTTCATGCCTGACGGCATTTGCGCTTCGATATCTGGTAGGGCGGCATGCACGCCGAGAGCAACTTTCAAGGGATTGCTGCCCGGGACGGGATCGATGCCGATGTACACTGCGGTTTGGCCGTTATACCAACCGCCGGAATCGTAATCTTCCGAGCCTAACTCCGTCTCGGCGACGTCGGAAAGGCGAATCAAAGTACCATCGACAACCCGAATGACTAAGTTCTCAAAATCTTCAACGCGCGTCACATCAGTTGTCGCGCTGAGGTCGACAGCGACGTAGTTGCCTTTGGTCTCACCGGCGCCCGAGAGATAGTTATTCGCTAACAGGACCTTGCGAACGTCGCTGGCTGTGACGCCGACAGCAACCATCTTGCGCGGGTTCAGCCAAATTCGCATGGCGAAGGTCTTGTGTCCAAACATGGTCGCCTTCGCAACGCTAGGTATCGATTGCAAACGCGGGCGGATCACCCGATGCAAATAGTCGGTGATTTGGGAAGGATGCATCGTCGGGCTATAGAACGCGATGTACATCAGTGAGCTCGTCGCGCCCGTCTGAGATTCAATAACGGGGTTGTCTGCTTCTGGCGGAAGCACGTTGCGTTGGCTCGCAACTTTAGCTTGGATCTCTGCGACAGCGTCTTTCGGGTCGTAATCGAGCTTCATATAAACTTCGATCTTAGACTCGCCTTGGCGACTACTGGACGTTACGTAGTCGATTCCGTCAGCTTCGGCTACCGCTTGCTGAAGAGGCGTCGTAATGAAGCCCTTTACGAGTTCGCCGCTCGCTCCTGGATAGGTCGTTGTAATCGTGACGACAGTATTCTTAGTGTCTGGGTACTGACGCACATCGAGGGCGAAGATTGCGCGAACGCCGAGCACGAGGATCAGGAGACTGACGACACTCGCGAGCACCGGTCTTTCGATGAAGATATCCGTGAATTTCATCTACTCAGGACTGTGCGCTGAAGGTTCACTGGCTGATTGCGGCTGTACTGGCATCCCGTTGCGCAATTTGTTGAATCCCACACTGACAACGCTCTCATTTTCTGCGAGTCCTCGGGTGACGACGATCCGCCCTTCACGCGCCTGTCCTGTTTCGATTTGACGACGCACCGCGCGCAGCACCCCATCATCGTCTTCGACAATAAATACGGAATTTCCATACGGCGTGTAGTCGATAGCTGTTTCAGGAACAGTGATCACGCTATCAGTCCTTGGCAGGGTACTCAAAATCTCCGCGAACATTCCCGAGCGTAGACGATTGTTCTGATTGCTGAATTTCGCGCGGATCCGAAGATTGCGCGTGGCTCGATCAATGCCGGGTTCGAACGCGGTGATCGTGCCGTGGAATTTCTCGTTCGGATACCCTTGCACTGTCGCGGTAACAGCTAGACCGAGCGACACCTCGCCAATAAAACGCTCAGGCGTACCAAAATCAAGATAAATTGGATCGATGGTCTGTAGCGACACGATTTCGGATCCGGACTCGAGGTATTCGCCAACGTCGATTTTGCGGATCCCGAGAATGCCAGTAAACGGTGCGCGAATTGCTTTTTTGCGCAAGGTTGCGTCTTTTGCGCGCGTCATGGCCGCCGCTTCGTCGCGACGAGCCGCGGCAATGTCAAATTCGGATTTCGAAATAGTGTTTTCCGCGACCAGACGTTTGGCGCGTTCGTACTGCAGATCGTTCAGATGTTCATTAGCCGCCAGGGCTTGCAGTTCCGCGGTATCGACACTCGTGTCGAGTTGGATGAGTACGTCGCCTTCTTGGACTTTTTGACCAGAAGTAAAATGAATCGCGACAATTTTGCCTTCAGCTTCATTGGTAACCATCACATCTTGAGCGGCAGTAAATGAACCGACGGCCGGGAGGTAACGTTGCCAAACTTCAAGTGTTGCCGGTTCGACGGACACTGCGGAAATTGGTCGCGGCGCTGCCGCGAATGCGGCCTGATCTCCTTCTTTCTTCTTAATCAGGGCTTCTATGCCAGACCACAGAATCGCAATTATTGCGGCAATCAGAAGCAGTCGGATGATGATTTTCACGTTAGATCTCTTGAACAAGCCCCGCAATCAGCGGGGCATCTTAACATTATGCTGGTTAGGTGAGCGTGCCCACTCGGCGAGTTGACGAAGGCTATTTGCTCAATTCGTGCAAATGTGCGGCGACGCATTCGCCAATTCGAGACAGATTGTAGCCGCCTTCTAATACGGAAATTATTCGACCCTCGGCATGTTTATCTGCAATCTCTAGTAAGCGCAGCGTCATCCAAGAATACATTGAGGTCGACAATCGAATGCCACCCAGCGGATCGTCTGCATGGGCGTCGAATCCGGCGCTGATCAACACGGCTTGTGGCGCGAATCGATCTAAGACTGGCATTATCCGCTCATTGAACGCCGCTTCGTAATGCGTGTCGGTTGCGCCGGCCGGCATCGGGCAGTTCAGCGTACTACCTTTCCTGCGACCTTCACCGGTCTCGTTCGCGGCCCCGGTCCCTGGGTAGAACGGATACTGATGCGTACTTACGTACAGGACACTCGGGTCGGATTCAAAAGTGTGTTGCGTGCCGTTCCCGTGGTGAACGTCCCAATCGATAATCGCAATTTTTTCCAAGCCGTGCACTGCCTGTAAGTATCGGGTGAGAATCGCGACTTTATTGAACAAGCAGAAACCTAGCGCAGTGCTGGTTTCTGCGTGATGCCCGGGTGGGCGTACTAACGCGAATCCATTTTGAATTTCCCCGCTTATCATCGCATCGGCTAACATTAGCGGGGCGCCTGCGGCGAGTAATGCGACGTCGTATGACGCCGAAGAGATTGCCACATCCATTGAGTCGAGGTAGGGCGCACCGCTCTTACAAGCCGCGCGTGCGCGCTCGCGATAATTTCCCGTGTGGACTGTTTCTATCCATTTTTCGTCCGCAGGTTGTGGTGCAATTAGGACAAGGTCTGATTTCCATTGTTGCTGTTCAAGATGAGTCATAATTGCCGAGACACGCTCGGCACACTCCGGATGTCCGGGTCCGGTACTGTGGCTTAGAAAACCTTGATCGAAAACAAATCCCGTTGGCATAACAGCTGTGTTCCTAAGTAGTAGAATGCGGAGAATTCTTTGACCCTCCATAATATACCTAGGGATCGATGTCTCTTCCTACATGCGTACGCTTCCAGACTACATAAACAAAGATATCGAAATACTCGCAGTGGGGATCAATCCATCGCCGATTTCTGTTCAAAAAGGCTATCCGTTTGCGGCACCACGCAATCGCTTTTGGGACGCATTGAATGCCTCACGCTTGGTCACTGCGACGTACACCCCGAGCGTCGCATCGATGCGCAAACTGCTTAGCGTCGAGCGCATCGGATTTACCGACTTGGTGAAGCGACCAACGGCTGGAATATCGGATTTAAGAGCAAGGGATTATCGAATCGGATCAACACAACTGGCTGCGAAAATCGAACGGTATGCGCCGCGCATTGTGTGGTTCCAAGGGAAGACCGCGTACATGAAATTTCTACGCTATGGCCTCGGGCGAAGTGATCGGGTCGTCTGTTGGGCGGAACAAGCGCCACTGTACGCTCGTGTCGATGCATTCGTCACACCGAATCCAAGTTCCGCGAACGCGGTTTACTCGCTTGAGGACCTCTGCACCTGGATTAACCGGCTGGCAGTGTTTGCCCGAAGGTGCGTTCCAATGACCGACTAGTCGACGGAGTTGCCGAGCTAGTGAAGCACAGGTTTGACCGTCTCCGCAGGACTTCCTCCGTTCGTTTCGTTTCCAGTAACGCGGTCTACTAGTCGACTGTCAGGCGCCATGCTGCGCACGGTATCGGCAATGATGAAGCCAGCTTCCTCCAAGATAACGTCGAATTTTTCGTCGTCGTCATCATCATCCATTTTGTTACTGGCTTCGTCGTCGTCGCCATCCTCGTAGGCGAACTCTTCAAGGGTCTTGGGGTCTAGGCCGTGCGCAACTCGGATTTGGTTCTCGCGTTCGTTTTGTTCACGCTTATTTGTGTCGTATTCCGCTTTGCGGTTCTCGTATGAAAGCGACACCTCTTTACGTTTGCGTGCGGTCTCGATCGCCGCTTCTTGGGCTAAAACGGCCTGAAACCCTGGATCTTTCGCTACCCTTGCGAGGTGCAATTCCTTCAGCATTAAGATGCCACTGAGATCGTTGCGCGCGGGTTTGAATCGCGCAGCCGGGATTTCCGCCCACGGTAGTGCGTTATTGAGTGCGCGTTCGCCTTGGTCGTCCGTACTTAAGGCTGTCGGAAAGCTGATGTCCGGAATAACACCCTTGTGTTGAGTACTGCCGCCGGCAACACGAAAGAACTGAGCAATGGTCGCTTTCAGTTGTCCCAACTTGCCCTCCATAGTGTCGTCAAAGCGATTCAGATCGACCAGATTCTGAACCGTGCCTTTGCCAAAAGTAGGTTCTCCCAATACGATCCCTCGGTGATAATCCTGTATGGCTCCCGCGAAAATCTCTGACGCCGAAGCGCTATTGCGATCGACCAGTACGCCAAGTGGTCCGTCGAACGCCACGCCACGGTCGGTATCGCGTTCGAGCTGCACCGTTCCTTGCGAATTGCGCACCTGTACAACGGGCCCAACGTCGATGAATAGACCCGTGAGGTCGGTTGCCTCGCTAAGGGAACCACCCCCGTTACCACGCAAGTCCACAATTAACGCGTCAACCCCTTGGCCTTTGAATTCTTCAATTAGTCGTCGCACATCGCGCGTCGTGCTGCGAAAGTCTTCTTCCCCCCGCGATCGCGCATCGAAGTCCATGTAAAACATCGGTAGCTCGATCACCCCAATGCGAATTTTTCGGCTTGCGTCACCCAGATCAAGAATCGAACTTTTTGCTGCCTGCTCTTCGAGTTGGATGGTGTTGCGCTCGATGCTGATGAATTTTGAAGGGCCATCGAGTCCCGCCTGTTTTTCGAGAACTTCCAGCCTAACGACTGTGCCTTTTTTGCCACGAATAAGGTCGACGACGTCGTCAAGTCGCCAACCGACAACGTCGAGAATCGCTCCACTGTCACCCTGGCCGATGCCTATGATGCGATCATCAGCGTGCAGATTGCCGCCCAGATCTGCAGGACCTCCGGGCACTACCTCGCGAACCACGGTATGTTCATTGTCGGTCTGTAGAACAGCGCCAATCCCTTCGAGGGAAAGGCTCATGCGAATTTTGAAATTCTCGGAAGTCCGTGGCGAAAAATAAGCAGTGTGCGGGTCTATCGAAGTCGTGTAAGCGTTCATCGCCATTTGGAAGACGTCTTCACTATTGATCTGCGCCGTACGGCGTAAAACGCCCTCGTATCGTTTGCGCAAGGTATCACCGATTTCTAGCGGGTCTTTGCCAGCTAGTCTCAGTGATAAATTGTCATTCTTAGCGCGCTTGCGCCACAATTCGTCAAGCTCCGCTGTCGACGCGGCCCAATCAGCGTCTTTACGGTCGAACACAAATGTTTCGTCTAGTGTAAAGTCGATCGGCCGTTCGAGATTTTCAATGGCGTTGGCGACACGTTGTTCGACCCTTTCGCGATATCGCAAATACATGTCGTAGAAGGGTTGAAGATTAGAGTTGCGTAAATCGTCGTCGTATAAGCTTGCGTGCTGAGTGAATTCTTCGATATCCGAGCGCAACAGATAGCTTTTAGTTGGATCTAAAGTTTCTAAATAGGTAGCAAAGATTTTCTGCGATAGGGCATCGTCCAGCGGAGGCTTTTTGTAATGATAATTCGCCAGTAAGTGGGTAATGAGTCGAGTTGCACGTTTGTGTTCCGCCTGCGGCGTTAGCTCATCCATTGGCGTAACTGGCACTAATGCTGCTACGTCAAGGCAATAAACCAAGAGGCTAATGGTGAATATTTTGATACTTGAACTCATAAGTCGAATTATCCGCCTTGCGTCGATATTTCAATACCGCTCGCGACGTTGCAGTTAGCTAAGGAGATGAAGTTTAGCTTATTTGTGGTCAATTCACCCGAATAGCAACCGATATTCCGAGGCATGAACCAATTCTTAACGATAAATTACTGGAACTTAGGCGCAAATGCTCGATATTTTCCGAGCCGGGGCTGTTCGCGCGTGAATTGCGGCGATTGGGCGAACCACACGATTGCCTGGCGCTGCGGGTCGGTGACCACAAAATCTTCTTGCTGCCTGCCGTACACCAAGTAACTAACCTAAAGAATTCGCGCCTATAACTGTATGGTCACAACAAATTCGGCTTGCTTCGTCGATACTCCAGAAGCCTTGAATGATTTATTGCGGCGGCTCGATGACTACGACGTCATTGCGATTGACACGGAATTCGTGCGCGAGCGAACGTATTATCCGCAACTTTGCCTCATCCAAATTGCCGCCGGCGAGCACATCTGGTGCCTTGATCCGATTACTATTGCGGACACGCAAGCGCTGTTTGCGGTATTGAATGCACCGCGCAGACTGAAGGTTTTCCATTCTGGACGTCAGGATCTCGAAATATTTTTTAACGAGACTGGGCAACTTCCACAACCCGTGTTTGATACCCAAATTGCCGCGGCGTTACTAGGTCGTCCTGATCAAATCGCTTACGCCGGGTTGGTTCAAGAATTCTATGCTTGCAAACTAGACAAAACGTCCTCACGAACAAATTGGGCGCAACGACCGCTTTCACCGCAACAACTGGAGTATGCGGCCGACGACGTTCGCTATCTCGAAGGCGTTAAAAAGCATCTCGAAGCAGAACTCCACGCGAAAGGGCGAGAATCTTGGCTCCAAGAGGAATGTGAGCGACTCAGCGACGCACAGCTCTATGTGAATGAGCCGGCTCTGATGTGGCGGCGGGTGAAAGGAGTCGTCGATCTGGATCCCGCAGAAATCGCTATAGCCGTGAAGCTCACTGCGTGGAGAGAAACCACTGCTCAATCCCGCAACTTGCCGCGTGGTTGGGTGCTAAAAGATGATCGAGTGATCGCATTGGCGCGCGCAAATCCCAAAACCATTCCGGAGTTGTCAACGGTTGACGGTCTTGCGCCGAGCTTAGTTCGCCGCCATGGAGAAGAAATCCTCGACGTTGTCAGAAGCCGATTAGACGATCGGGACATGGAATTGGGTCCGTTGCGTCAAAAACTAAGCGGTGCGGCGAAAACCTTACTTCGCGAATTGGCTGAGGCCCTCGCTGCAGTAGCCACCAAAAATGAGGTATCGAGCACGCTTATTGCGAGTCGTCGTGACTTGGAACTCGCAATCTCCGGCGCACAGGATCTGCGATTGTTTGGCGGCTGGCGCAGTGAGCTTTTTGGTGATTTGGTCAAACAGAAAGTCGCCGAGTATGCGAAATCGCGATTGAGAAAGGCGTCGAGATAGACACTCGGTGAGATGCAGTCTTGTAAGACGCCTGATTATTTCCCTTGTTGGCGCAGTAATATCAATTGCAATTAGCGCGGACGAACAGCCGAACAATCGCTTCGTAAGTACCGCGCAGCCATTACCTTCCTGGATTGCAGCATTCACGGGCGATGCGGAGTTGCAGATTGAACGGATTGTTATCGGGCGCGACGAGTTACAAAACGTCGTAGTACCTATTCATTTCGGCTCGCGTAATTTCTCTATGCGAGGTGCGCAAGGCGCAATTGGATCTGGCAGCGCTGCGCTAGATTGGCATCACGATATCGCCAGTGCACGAAATTCTCTGACGCTGGCGGGCCACGATCTCCGTGCGGGCGATATTGCTACATTGCGGCCCGTGATAGACGCGCCGATCGATTTCCACATCGAATTAGACGGGCAAGGTCGATCGCTGCACGAATTTCTCGCCGGCGCCCGCGGTTATGTGAAAGCTGATCTTGGAGCTGGCGCGTTTGCGAGTAATGATCTCGAACGAGCCGGAAGGGATCTGCTGTCGTACATGGTCGCAGGATTAAATCCATTTGCTTCGCGGCAGGGAGAAACCCCGTTTAAGTGTGCAAGGGCGCGTTTCGCGGTCCATCGTGGGGACGTTCCTGAGCTGCAATTGTTCGGTTTGTAAACCGAACAATTTACTGTGCTGTGTAACGGAAAGTTGAATTTTGGGACCGAACAAGTGGGTCTAATATGCCGCCCGCATCAACATAAGCGGCTGGTACCTGATGGTTTGTCGGTCGTGCAATCGGTGGAAATTTTTGGAACATTCTCCAAGCCCGAAATCAAAGTCAATAAGCTCGGCGTATTAAAGCGCGGCGTGTCTTTAGGGATTGGTTTTACCGGGTTTGGTATTAACCAAATTGGCGATCTACTCGCTCAGGCGCGGCCCAGCACGGTTGAGCCTTGTCTAATTCAGGAGCTCGGTGCTCGCTGATGGGGTTTACATGTAGCTTGCGAATTCTCTTTCGAAGCTCGGGAACGACATATTAATCACGTTAATGTCAAAGCTGGGCAGGATGTCGGATTTCGATTCGCGTTCGAGTAGGAATTTGAACGCCGCCTCCACGCATTCGTCCGGCGAAATTTTCCCAGCTGTTAGCTTTTGGTAGGTGGCATCCGCCAAAGTCACCCGGTGCTTAGTACTTCCAGCAGAATCGGATACGATGACGTTGAAGACCATTGGTTCTTCGCCCGGTTTTCGTTCAACTTCAATCGTATTTATTGCGTCTTTATAAGTTCGCTCGATAAGTTCGCTCGTGGTGCGCGTATGTTACGCCGATTGTCGTATTTGGCAAAAACTGTGCCACCCAGGGCTTCGCTCATTGGGCGATCTCGAGTAATTCGATTTCAAATACGAGCGTTTCGTTTGGGCCAATTACCGCACCAGCACCTCGTGGACCGTAGGCCAAACTCGGCGGTACAAAAATCTGCCACCGGCTCCCGACCCGCATTAGCGGGATGGCCTCTTGCCAGCCTTTGATCACTTGCCCCAAGTTCAGCTTTGCCGCTTCTCCGCGCCGGCGCGAGCTATCGAATTCACGCCCGTCAATTAGCGAACCCGTGTAATGAACCGTTACTGTGCTGTTGGATTTTGGGAATTCGCCCGGCCCTGAGCGGAGAATTTTGTATTGCAGACCACTTGATAACGTGACTACGTCGTCTTTATCTTTATTCTCGGCCAGAAATTTTTTCCCAGTAGCGAGATTCTCCTTAGCTCGTTCGCGCAAAGTACTAGAAACATCGCTTTCACCTTTTTCTCGAGCTTGTTCCATTTGCTCACCGGATAATCGCGGGTTGGAGCCGTCTAACGCATCCCGGACCGCCAAATTAAACGCATCGGCATCGAGCACTACGCCTTGGCGGACCAAGCTCTGCCCGATTT
>JAQCEL010000163.1 GCA_027618655.1 Pseudomonadota bacterium
ATCGCACGTTTTTGGGCCGTTGTCCCAGCAGCGCAGTAGATTGTTCCTAAGTCCGACAGGCTGCTAGGCCGCTTCATTGATATCGCGTGGCGTCATCGAATGCCCAGAAAATTCACGATCCATTGCATGATCTTCGCGTTATCACCGACGCGCTGCAACGATGCTAAGGCAGCTTCCCGCACCGCGCCGTTGATGGTTAATTCGCGCAAGTCCAGAACCGTATGAACGTAATCTTTATCAAACTCAGGGTGGCCTTGGAAACCGAGCATCGTGTTGTTGAACTGCACCATGAAGTTTTCACAGTGCGCGCTACTCGCTAATATTTGCGCCTCGCGCGGCAATTCAATCACCTGATCTTGATGGCAGACAGGCACTGTGAATTCAACTACTCGTGTGTGCATCCAATCATTGTCTAGATTTTCTGCCGTACGGTAGTGACGCAATCCGATCCCCCAGCCGCGATCCGATTTCGCGACCTTTCCGCCGAGCGCTTGTGCGATAACTTGATGGCCGAAGCAAACGCCAACCAGTGGGCGGTCACTACCGAGTAAACTCACAATAAATTGCTCGAGCGATCGAATCCAAGGTTCGGCATCGAAGGCAGCGCTACGCGCACCCGTCGTAATATAGCCATCACATTCGCCCGCCGAGTTTGGCAGTTCTTCGCGGTACGCTCGATAAATCTGCCATTGAACGTTCGCCGACGTGCGGCCAATCGCTTTCTCGAACATCACCGGGTAATCGTCGAAACGATCGCGCAATTCGTCCGGCACGACGTCACATGCGATTAAGCCCAGCCGATACATAAATGTCGTTTAATCCGAAACGCGCAATTTTCAATTATCTGAAGTTGCATTAGATGACTCTTTTTTGCGGAACATAAAACCTTGGCGCCGCCAGGATCAAGACTTCATTGAAACTAAAATATGAGTGCGACGAGCGACGACAGAAATGAGCTTGCACTTGATTTGGACGATCAACGGCGCGCTGCTCACGCCGTCCAGATTATTTACAGCGAGTCGCATGAGAGCTTTACTGTAAGCCTTGGTTCTCGCCCGGGCCAAGCCAACGATAGCGCACATAGCCAACAACTTTCGCAGAGATCAAATAGTGTCCGTCGTCGCGGTCTGCTAGCGCGCGTGTGGGCGCTATGTTTACTGGCACGGAACTACCTGGGGTCATTTCCACGGGTAAGGTATAGGTCATCGACCAGCCCGGGTCGTCGACGCGATCACCGGCGAAATCCTTAGCCCAGATCCAAGCGTACTCGACGAGAATTTCCACGTCACCGATCTTCCGCTCGGTGTTATTGCGCAAACTCCCTTCAATTGCACCATCTTCACGAACGTCGATCGAGAGCGAGACTGCCGCATCCATAGCGGAGAGTGACACGACAGCAGGTCTGCGCAAGTCTGCCGCATTCGCGGTGAGAACGCAGAACAACACGCCTAGCGAAGACGCGAGATGCAGTGCTGTTTTGTGGGATAACACGGCTAAATGATCGCTTTTATATTGTCGCTTTAAGAATTATGCCTCGTCAGAAAAATACGTGGGTAGTTTTGGGTACAGGTAACGCGCCAAGTGTATGGTACAAGGCGATTTCAGCGGCACGATAGGTCCGAAAACCGTAGGCTTTTCTGGTGGTCAGTTTTGCTTTGGTATTCAAACCCTCAACAATCCCACTGGAAAACTGCTTTTTGGCCCGGAACCAGTTGAGCAGTAGCGGTCGATGCCGCCGCAGCATTCTGGCCACTTGCTTCATGGGGTCAATCTTCGAGCGCATCGTCTTGGTACACCATTTATCCAGAAACAGTCCGGCCCAGTAGGGCGAGGTATACGACCAAAAGAGCTGAAATTCTTCCTTGAGCAGGTAACTTCTGATCGATCTGAGATTGTAGCGCAGCAGATCCGCCAGCCGGGTGTCCTGTTGCTCCGTCAAGTTCTCCGGTCGCTTGAGCAACAGCCAGCGCGTTTTCGTCAATACCGCTTCATAGCCTTTGGCTTTCAGTTCCTTCGCCTCTTGGGCACGCACGGCATCAATCGCCTTGCTCAGGTGGCTCATGATATGGAACCGGTCCAGAATGTGGATGGCCTGTCCCGCCTTCTTAGCGATGACTTTCAGGTAGGACCGCCACATATCACTGCAGATAAATTGCAGTGCCTCGCTGCGCTCCCGACCGAACCAGCGAAAGAACCGCAACAAGGTTTTGACCCTGCGCTTCTCACCGATCCACAGCAAGCGCTTGCAGTGCCCATCGATCTGGTAGACCAGGGTCAAATACCGGTGGCCTCGTTGCCAGGCGATCTCATCAACACCGATCGCTTTGATCGCGGACAGATCCTGATGCGCCCGCCCCCAGACCACCGCCCGCTCGACGGAGCAGAATACGTGGTCCCAGGTCGTGCGAAATGCCTGCGCCACTTCCTTCCAACTCAACCGCTGCGCCCAACCGGCCAGAAACCACGCATAGGCCTCGGTCAGTTGGTGTTTACCCTTCACCCAGGGCAGCCGTTCTACCCGAATGCCGCAGCGGGGACACTCAACCCGACGCGGTGCATAAACGAAAAACACTTTGTGACCCCACATCGGGATGAACTCGAAATGGCGCACCGGCAGAGTATCGTACCCCGGCCTTTTGCATCCGCACTTGCTACATACCGGCCGGCTGTTCGTGCGCGGTTGGATCTCAACCTCACGTGTCGGAACAGCGGTGCCTTCGACCCAATGCACCGCTCCATAAACAAAAGATTTGAATTTTTGCACGCGATTGAGGATAGTCTTGATCTGCATCCTGTTCCTTTTGCTCCTTTCGATGACAAGTTCGCACTTCCATCTTCTCAGAGCAGGGGGCAGGATGCTCTACCCTTTACCGTTAAAACTCGAAAACTTATTCTTGTTGCAACCAATCCTTCATGTTTTTACCCACAAATTTTCCTGAAGAGCCAGAATTATTTGTTCGATGAAGGTGACGTAGTTTTACCTGATGGCGATTATTTTGTCAGATTTGTTTGCGCTAATTGGCACTGAGCCCTGATAGAAAGATTTCACTTCGGCAGCTTGGCAGACTACCTGCTAGCCCAAGACAAGGGCGAATTTCGTCGCGGAATTATGTTTCAAAAAATCAGACCACGGGACGTTTATTGAAAACGATTCAAACTGAATGGCGTTAGATCAATGGCGGCATCCGTGCCAACGATCAAGTCGCCGAGTAAGCGCGCAGTGACAGCAGATAAGGTTAAACCGAGATGGTGATGGCCGAAGGCGAGAAAAAGATTGTCGCAATCCGCTACCCCACCCAACACGGGCAAGAAATCCGGCATTGTCGGCCGGTGTCCCATCCAGCGACCTGTCTCCTGTTCCGCCAAGCCAGGCATCAGTTCAGCAATGTGACGTTTTAGCACATCTGCGCGTCCCCAAGTCGGCGCCTCGTCATGGTCGGCAGACGAAAACTCTGTCGTGCCCGCCAGACGGAGACCTGAACTCATCGGGGTTACGTAAAATCCGCGCTCAGAGGAGCCGACCGGGCAATTCAGACGTGTTTCACAATGACTCATTTCAACGTGATAACCCCGTTCGGCGACGATTGGAACTTTATAATTTAGCGGCTTCAGCAAGCGGCCCGATAAATGCCCAGTGCACACGACAATCGCGTCGAATTGATATCGCTGACTACTCGCCGTGAGATGACCGAGGTGCCGACCGGACCGCTCAATTTGCTCGACACTGGCCCGGATAAACGTGCCGCCGTCGGCCAAGAAATGATCGAAAATCGTTTTCGTAACCTGGTACGGGTTGGTGACATGCATTCCGGCTGGATAGACGACAGCGTGTCTAATTCGAGCCGAGAGTTCCGGGACTTTATCGCGCGCCGCGTCGCCGGATAAACTCTGCCAGTTAATTCCATACTCAGATTGAACGTCCCTGTGCAATTGAGTCCGCTGAAACGCTCGGTCCGTTTCGAAGACTTGCATAGCGCCGTTACTGAGAACCAATGGTTGTAAATGCTCAAGCGCGACCACGTTCTTCCAGTCAGCAGCTGCCGTCCTTTGCAGGCTGGCGAGCGCGTTAATACTGTGACGTGAGCGCTTCCCAGAACAAGCGCGGGCGTATTTCACATACCACGGCAGCAAGCGAGGAAATTCCTTCCAGCGCATCGCCAACGGCCCAAGTGGATTGAGCAACATCCGCGGCAAAGAACGCAACACAGCACCGTGGGCGAGGGGAAAGATTTCGTCGCTGGCTACGTAACCCGCATTGCCGAATGAGGTAGCCATGCCGGGATCGCGACCGTCGAATAAAGTCACTTGGAGGCCGCGACCTTGCAAGGCGCGCGCGAGTTGCACGCCGATTATGCCGGCACCGACGATTCCGATTGATCGGGCAGCCTGTGTTGTCATCGAGAGGTCACTGTGAAATTGCGCTCCGGTCGTCTTTTTTTACAACGTGTACAAGGTGCTTCCGCTGCTTTTAGGATGGCATAGTCGAGCAAGAGTCGCACGCCGTTTGGATCGAACGGTCACGGACCCGGGCCCCATCAATACACGGCCAGTACTCCCGACGAATAAGATTGAGTATGCTTCGTAGACCCCCTATGTCGGCAATTTCCTTCGGAGATATACCATGAACAATCAATCCGCAGTCAAAATCGATGTCGTTCAGCAATTGATTAGCGCGATCGGTAGCGCATACGTGTCGGTTGACGAAGTTACGCGGAAATTGTTGTCAACCGATCTCAGCTTTAAGCCAGGAGAAATCGCTGAGGTCGTGGTGAGCCCGGCGAATTCCGAGGAAGTGGCAGCGTGCGTTTCGATCGCGGCTAAGGTCAACATGCCGGTCGTCGCCCGTGGTGGTGGCATGTCGTATACGCAAGGCTACCAACCCGAACAGCCGGGCAGCTTGTTAGTCGATATGCAGCGCATGGACCAAGTATTGGAAATTAATACACAAGACATGTATGTCACCGTGCAAACCGGCTGCACATGGAAGCAACTGTACGAAGCGCTACTTCCGCATAACGTCAGAACGCCCTACTTCGGACCCTTATCCGGCATGTATGCGACGGTCGGCGGCGCGCTATCACAAAATAGTTTATTTCTGGGCTCGGGCTTGTATAACACCACTGCCGAAAGCGCGCTCGGGCTGCAAGTCGTACTCGCGGACGGCTCAGTACTCCAAACTGGATCGGCCGCGCATGTCAATAGCCAAGCATTTTATCGTCATTTTGGTCCTGACCTGACCGGTATATTTACCGCTGATACCGGCGCTTTCGGGATTAAGACCCAAGCGACATTACGCCTCATTGAGGCGCCCGAGGTGACGTTGTTCCTGTCATTCGGATTCAACTCGCTGGAAGACATGATCCAAACGCAAACCGTGCTCGCGCGCAAACGCATTTGTGCAGAGTGTTATGGCTTCGATCCCTACTACAACAAAAGTTTCGAAAGTCAGGGATTCACGTTTGGCGAAGGCGTGGCGGTGCTGCGCGAGGTCGCCGCAAGCGAAGGCGGGATCAAGGGCTTGTGGACTTCATTTAAAGTTGCGGCCAGCGGCAAAACTTTTTTGCGCAACGTCGACTACTCGCTGCATATGACGTTCGATAGTTACGACAAAGATGTCGCGCACCGCGCGCTAGAGACGGCGCGCAAAGTGTGCAAGGACAACGGCGGATATGAAATCGACAACACCCTGCCAACCGTATTTCGCGCGCATCCATTCGGTGGCGTGCGCACGGTATTGCTTGGCAAAGATGGCGAAGTTTGGATCCCGGTGCATGGCTTCATGCCGTTATCTAAAGCCGTCGCGGTAGGTAACGCAACCGAAGCATTTTTCGCCGAGCAGCGCGATCTAATGGCCGAGCATGGTATCAAGAGCTCCTATTTAACCTGCTTTTCCGGAACCGAATTTGTCATCGAACCGAGCTTGTACTGGCGGGACGAATTAGGCGATTTTCGCTTGAGTTTGATCGAAGAGGAATTTCAGGACAAATGGAAAATATTCGAAGCGCAACCGGATAAACGCGCAGTGGCCTTAGCGCTGCGCGACAAATTGCGTGATTTGTACGACCAGCACGGCTGCTGTCATTTACAAATCGGGAAGTACTATCCGTTTCAGGAAATGATCGGCAATGAGCCGCTGAAAGCGCTGCTCAACGGCGTGAAAGATCTAGTCGATCCGAATCGAAAAATGAATCCTGGTTCGCTGGGTTTACGTTAGCGATGATTAGTCCCTACACCGCAGCTTTTAATCTAGCTTGCTGACCAACACACCTGATTCACTTAAACCGCTAATTTGATCGGCGCTATAACCGAGCACGTCGGCGAGGATTTCCGCGTTGTGCTCGCCAAGATTTGGCGCCGCGCCCGGATTAAACTCGGTTTGTTCGGAAAAACGTAGCGGAAACGCCGGGATGTCTAATTTTCCGACGACTGAATCATGTACCGTTCGAATCGCGCCACGACCCCGATAATACTCATGATTAATCGTCTTTTGGGGGCTGAGTACTGGACCACTGGGGACTCTATGGTCTTCGAGATATTGCCACGCTTGCGCGTCATCCGGAAACGTTTGCAGCCAGGCTTCGATGATTGGAATAAGCGCTGTTTGATTCTTGGCGCGGGATTCTTGACTGTCGAAGCGCGGATCGCTCGCCAGTTCCGGACGCCCCATGGCATCACAAAGCCGTGACCACTGGCCTTGCAAGACAAGCAACACCATGTATCCGTCGGTCGATTTGTAGACACCACACGGGCAAATTAGTGGGTGGTGCTCACCCGTGCGCATGGGCACGTAATCGCCGTCGGAAGCCGCATAGCCTTGTAAAGTGATTTCGTTCATATGATACAAGGCATCAACCATTGAGATGTCCAAGTACTGCCCTTTACCGGTTTTTTCCCGATAGTAGAGCGCATAACCGATCGCCGAAAACGCATGCACGCCGACGTTCGAGTCTGCGATGCCAATACCGACCGGATGCGGCTTACCGTCTTTCGGTCCGGTCATATGCATCACGCCAGTAAAGCCTTGTGCGATCCAATCGTAGCCCGTCTTATGAGCATAGGGCCCCGCCCGACCGAAAGCTGAAACCGAAGCGACGATGATGCGCGGATTGATTTTCGACAACGTCGCGTAGTCGAGTCCCCGTTTATCCGCTGCTCGCTTGCTGTAGTTCTCTATAACGATGTCACACGCTTTAACCAACGCTTCGATAATGCCTTGCGACTCAGGCTTAGACATGTCCAGGCAAATACTTTTTTTGCCGAGACTTTGCTGCACGAAATACGCGCTGCGTCCGTTTTTCATGATCGGTAAGGTACGGGTCGGATCACCGTTTGGTGCTTGCTATACTTTGATAATTTCAGCGCCCATCTCGGCCATCAGACGGGTAGCCACAGGACCGGCAAGATATTGCGTAAAATCAAGAACTTTGACACCGTCCAGAATCATCGGATCGCTCCATTTGAGGGTTTATCGGGCGAATTTAATTCATCCGAAAATTCGCAGAACTATCTCAAAGCGTTCTGCCAGATCGGGTGCGTCTATCTTATTGTGCCCGATGAGCCATTAGGCCGCTGGGATCCGCTTAATCGATTACACTAGATCAAGGATAAATCTAAATTCAATACACACGTGGCGATTTTCGATCTGATGGCTTCGGTGGATTAAGTCAGAACAGGGACTCATCTAAGATTGTCGTGCACGGATTTCCGAATATTCGGCCGTGAACAGGCGTGTCGAGGCGCCTAGATGGAACGCTAGCGTCAGCGACAAGTCTTCTCCGAGGGTGCAAAGAATTGAAAATTGATTCAGCGCTTGGTAGCGGCTCGCGAACCAGCGGTGCAAACTAAGGTCTAGAACGGTCGCAGTTAACACAGACGATTTATTTAAGATGAAAACTATTCCATGGTTTGCCGTCATTACCGGCTTTTACCTAATTGCAGTGAGTCCGGTCCAGGCAGGGTGCGATCCGGAAGGTCCGCCGGATAAATTTCGCTTGCAGGATAGCTGGGAAGTAAAAGATCAAGAATTTCTTGGGGTAGCGAAATTTTCCGCGGCATGTGACGAATTACTCGTCTGTTACGGAGATGCCTCAAAGCCGAAGACAATTTGCGACCGTATTTTCGCTCGTAGTATTAAGCAGGAATGCAGAAAGACTTTTCACCTGCATGCAGACGCCTTGAATGCCTGTGAACGCAAGACAGATAAGTCTGTTGAGTTCGTCGAAAAGGAAAACGACGCCGTCTATCGAAAGGGACAACGACTCGCGCGTGCGAATGAACGAGAAGCGGAACGCAAACAGCGCGCGGCAGATCGGAAGACTCGCGCCGATGAACGGCGCAAGCACCGTGCTGCCTACCAAAGGACACTCGAACCGAAAGCCGAATAATTCCTCACATTCAATCCGCGAGACCTGCCCCGCCGTGTCGCTCAAAACAACTTTGGCCGCGAAATTTCAATGCGCGACGATCGACCCTGGGTAGTGAGCCCCGGGAATACTCGCCGTGAACCGCACGTGAGAGTCGTAAGGCGTGTCACGATGCGATGAATAATCCGTCGCGCGCGTCTAGTCGCGAAAGCCAGGCGGCAAGGGCTGGTGCGCGAGCCAGCCCGTTCCATCGTGCAGCACGTGCGTCGGCCGAGCGGTGATATAGCTCAAATGGTGGACGAGCGTGTCGGCGCTTTCGTCCCAGAACAGCATCTTAAGGATGCGCTCGCTGCCATCGATGTGGCGCTATCAGCTGACGACATCGCCGAACTCGAGACGCCTTACTAACCACAATGGGTAGTCGGCCATGGCCGTGAGCAATTGGCATCGTTGCGAACTGGCAGCGCAAGCGTGCGTTGAAGTGTGCGTGCCATAATCGTGCTTAGTCTTAAAATAAATTCCTACCAAGCTCTAGTTTGGCTACGGAATAATCAAGGAAACTACCTTATGAATGACCCAATAAGTGTGGCTAATCGCTGGATTGACGCTTACAACAACAAAGACTTTGCCACTTTGCGAAGCATGATGACGGGCGACATCCACATTGAGCATCACAATCGTGGCGTCGTGCTTGACGGCCCGGACGCAATGATTGACGTCATGACGCAATTTGCAGGGCTGCTGCCTGATCGTCGCTTCCACTCTCTACGCCGCCAGTTTGTCAGTGGTGAAAATGTGGTGACTGAATTAACCTGGGAGGCGAACGCCACCACGGATATCGAAGGCTTTGCAAAAGCTGGCGAAACTATTCGGCTCGAGTTGGCTTGTGTCTGGACCGTGCGCAATGGCCAGGTCGCTGACTATCACGACTACGGCTAGCATCACGCTTGTCCTATCGGATGACAGGATGCGGAAGTTCCCGGGTCTCTGATCCCACAGCTTCGCTATGACCGGCCCCTCGCTTACCGCCCGGCCCAGGTTTGCCGATGGGATAGGCGCCATGCTCGACGCCCAGTGCCTTGCGCCTCACTGGGTCGATGAGGATCGGTAAAATGATCGGTATGGGTGATGAAATCGTCAGTCGAACTATGACCGTGATTGTCTTGTAAGCCGGACGTTCGAGACATGATTAGGGCGCTCCCGCTAGGCACAAACACCCGGGGAACCGTTTGACAGTTTCCGCGGGTATGCAGTAAGCCTCGATTCATCCTAGTTGAGATCGTTCAGCCTCGCTAACGGATGCCCCGTTCACACAAATGCCTAGCAGCCTGTCGGACTTAGGCAAGCGTAGCGAGCATGGTGGGAAAACGTGCCAAAAAAAGTATGATTTTGAGGAGTGTAGTGGT
>JAQCEL010000006.1 GCA_027618655.1 Pseudomonadota bacterium
CTTCAAAAATATTCTTTCCGTCCAGCGCTTCAATAGCCGTGATGAACATTTGTCGGCCATTGTGACCACCGATCGTGCAGGCAATCGGTTCGCCGCCAGGGATCACGATAGCGTGGCTTTGCGATTGATCCGCTGCCACCCGAACGATTCGATCAGTATCGAGCAAGCAAGCCCAGCAACCTTCTTCGCTGTCCATTGTCATGCCATCGATGCGGCTGGTGCCGGTGAAATCGGCCCAAACTTTGCCTTCGCCGAGGCTGCCGTCCTGCTTGATGTCGTAGACTTTGATCGCACAGATCATCGTCTCGGCCAAATATAAACGCTTGCCATCCGGCGAGATCACTACGCCGTTCGCGAACGCGAGTTGATCGACCACGACTTTGAGACTGCGATCGGGCGCCACGTAAATCAGTCGACCAGGGGCTGGCTTCTCACCATGGAGCACTCGCGCGCCGACGTCGTCAACGTAATACCCGCCGCGTGCATCGCCGACAATATCACCCAGGTAGCCAGTCGCGATCCCAGATAAATCGCAGTACTCGCTCACTTGCCCGTCTGCGAATTCGAGCAGTTTGCAGTCAAACATCGAGTTGATAATTAGATGACCGTCGTCGCGCACAACCATACCGTTCGGCTGATTATCTAATTCGAGTAAGGTCGTCATCTGGCCCGATAAGGGATCGACCTTAATGACCTTTCCACCAAGCATGTCGGACAGCACGATGGCCTCACCAGTCCAGCGAATACCTTCTCCGAAGAGGATCCCACTGGCCAGTTTTCGGGCAATTATTTCTTTCATCGTTTTATCCTTTGCCTATTTTTGGCTCGCGCCTGTCACTGTGGAAATAATTTCATCTACGTCAGTTGGATTTTGTCGGGCTCGCCACGCGATATGCTGGTCAGGGCGGACCAGTACTAATGGATAATTTTCGTACTTCTGGGCAGCGATTGGTTCGTGAATATCGAGTACTTTAAGTGGCACCTTGTGCGCTGCGAATCCGGCGACGAGCGCGCGCGCGTCGGGAGGATTCGGACCGATGCGCAATAGCGTAAATTCCGGTCCGAGATCGTCATAGAGCGCGGCGCCGGAACTGCGCCAAAAATGCGGTGCGCGCACTCCGGGCCGCGAAGATTCGACATAGGTGTTAATCGCGAATTCCGGGGTTAGCGCGCCGTCGTAAACAATCGCGGGCGAATTATCGTAAGCCACGCCAAGTTGCATACCGATACTGTCAAACTCTGCGACGTTATGCTGTGTAATGGATTGACCGACGTCCGCACGGTGCGCTCCGGCCAGCGCGCCCTCAGCTTCGTGTAACGCATGCTGGACCGGAATTTGATACAGATCTTCGAAAATCTTCGCGGCCGAGCCAGCGACTAATTGTCCGATCGAGCGTCGTTCCACTTCGTAGGTGTCGAGCAGATTCGAGTTCGCCCAGCCGGACAAATTAGCACCCAGTTTCCACGCCAAGTTGACGGCGTCCTCAACCCCTGCGTTCATGCCGAGGCCGCCCATCGGGATCCAAATATGCGCCGCATCTCCACATTAAAATACGCGCTGTTTATGATAGTGGTTCGCCACCATCGCGCGCGCAATCCAGCGTTCTTGACCGAGTACTTCGTAATCGATATCGACGCCGAAGGCATTTCGAATCGCACGACGGTGATCATGGGCATCAAGATCGCTGTCTGGACTTAAGATCGAGGGATGCAACCAACGATCCTCGCCATCGATTGCAACGACATGGCTCTCGCCGTCGGCGTTGTAGATGCGATGCATCCAGGCGGGCTTATGCGGCCACAGTTCTTTTAACGCTGCAGACTTAAGATAAGTGGTGCAAAACTTCGCAACACAATCTCGACCCTCCAACTGCGTGTTCATCTCGCGACGGATGACACTGCGTGCGCCTTCACAGGAAACGAGATACCGACACCTGATCTGGTGTTCGGTGGCGCTCGCGATCTCTTGCACGATGCAATCGACAAATTCGTCCGCTTGTTGGAAGGAAAGAAATCGCCAACCTTCGCGGTAATCGCATTCAGAAAACGTTTTTAGATGGTCTCTAATCGCGGGTTCCATGGCGAGTTGCGAGATCCTGTGCTGCGGCTCCGGCGTTGGCCAGTAGTCGTCGATCGCGCCAGTATTTGGGGTCTTATTGATCACGTCAGCGGACGAACGGAGCTTGTAGCGCGTTAATTCATGACCGGTCCAGCGCGTGACGTAAACCACATCGGTTGCTCGATCGAGTGGTAGGCCGGCGCGCCGGATCGCATCTGCGCAGCCGAGTCGACGATAGTGCTCCATGGAGCGCGCGTTCGTGGTGTTGCACTTTGGATTCGGCGGCATCGCCAAACGCTCTTCGACAACGATCGACGCGACACCGCGCACCGCAAGGTCAAGCGCTAACGTCGTGCCAACTGGTCCGCCACCGGCGATCAAGACTGGGGTTTCGGTTTTCATGGGAGGTCGCATCTTCGTTACAAATACGAACTGGCACGATACCGTCATTTCAGTGCCTGTGGAGGAGTACGCATCCGCCGCTAGACGGCTCGTTCGATACGTTATTGCGAAACCGGCTAAACCGTCCGGTAAGCGCGGAAAAACGCAAACTTGATCCAGATCAATATTCAGCCGGATTGCTCACGTAGCCTCCTACGAGAGGGATCACAAAAACGGTGACCCTGGGTAGAAGTATTATTCAAAAAATGGCGCTTGGAGGTAGATAAAATACCGATATGCCAATTGCTTAAGGAGACGCAGCGATGTCGCAGAACCTGCAAAATTCACCAACAGCTAATGGCCAGACGAATTCGACTTATGATGTCATCATCATTGGCGCCGGCATTTCGGGCATGTATCAATTGCATCTGTTGCGTGGGCTTTTCCTGTCGGTGCACGTTTTCGAAGCAGGGACGAACGTTGGTGGTACTTGGTACTGGAATCGTTACCCGGGTGCGCGCTTCGATTCAGAGAGTTATAGCTACGGATACTCCTTCTCACAAGAGCTGCTTCAGGAGTGGAATTGGAGTGAACACTTTGCGGGACAACCAGAAACGCTGCGTTACCTCAATCACGTCGCGGATAAATTCGATTTACGCCGTGACATCCAATTTAAGGCGCGAGTTACCTCCGCGATATACAACGAGAACGAGAATTGTTGGCAGGTAGGGACCGAGGACGGCGCAACGGCCACAGCCAAATTTCTCATTACCGCTGTCGGGCCGTTATCGGCGCCGCAGATGCCTAATATTGAAGGAATCGACGACTTCAAAGGCGAGTGGTATCACACGGGACTATGGCCACATAAAGAAGTGAAATTCGCGGGGAAGCGGGTCTGCGTCATCGGGACCGGCGCAACTGGTGTGCAAGTTATTCAAACGATCGCGGATCAAGTCAAACATCTCACGGTTTTTCAGCGGCGCCCGAATTATTGTGCGCCGTTGCGCAATAGCCCGATCGACGCAGCGACGATGCGCGATATCAAGGCTCATTATGCGGACATATTTAAGAAATGTAGCGAATCTTTCGGCAGCTTTATTCATAAAATGGATCCGCGTTCGGCGCTTGAGTTGTCCCCGGAAGAACGGGAAGCGTTTTTCGAAAAGCTTTATGCGGAACCGGGCTTTTCGATCTGGTTGGGCAATTTCGGTGACACCCTAACGGATCAAAAAGCGAACGATACGATCACTGAGTTCATGCGTCGAAAGATCCGCGAAAGGGTGAACGACCCGCAACTCGCTGAGAAATTGATCCCGAAAGATCACGGCTTCGGACTACGTCGAGTACCCCTCGAAACTGGCTATTACGAAGTGTACAACCGCGACAACGTCGCTCTGGTCGATATCCTTAATTCTCCCATCGAACGTATTACTGCTACTGGCGTTAAAACAGCGGACGCCGAATACGAGTTGGACATGATCATCTATGCCACAGGATTCAACGCCGTGCTCGGCGGCTTCGAACGGATCGATATTCGCGGCGTGGGCAGCCAAACTCTGAAAAATAAGTGGGCCGACGGTCCACGTACCTACCTCGGTATCCAGACCGCCGGTTTTCCGAATATGTTCACCTTAGTCGAGCCACACAATAGTTCGACGTTTTGCAATATTCCACGCTGCATTGAGCAGAACGTGGAATGGATGACGGAAGCGATCCGGTACATGCAAGACCATAACTACGAGCGCATCGCCGCGACGGACGCTGCAGAAGATGCGTGGACGCAACATGTCTATGAAGCAGCCAATAAGACGCTCTTCCCAACCGTTGATTCGTGGTTCATGAACGTGAACCGAAATTTGCCGGAAAAGAAACGTACATTTTTGCTGTATTCGGGCGGCGGGCCCTTGTACAGAGAAAAATGCGACGCAGTAGCTGCAAACAATCACGAAGGGTTCTCAATGCGATAAATGATTACCTGTCGCCTTGAGAAAACTTAATGACGCAATCCGAACCTGCGGATCTCAACGACCGCTCGAAGTATCAGGATGTCGTCGGATCGAGATTGTATTACGTAGCGTCTGGTAATGCCGACCGCAACGTGTTCTTGCACGGCCCAGCCCCGGTCTTAACTGGTGGCGCAACCTGACGCCTGAACTCGAAGCTCAGGGGCGCCCTAGTAGCCGTCGATGAACTAGGCGCGCATCGAATCCGGGTCCGCGGTACTTGATGCCGACGAAAGATCGATGCCGTCATAATCCTGCTCTGCGACTTGCGCAATACGGCTAACGTATTTCGGTGATCCCCCGTTATAGACGAAGTAGCGAATGCGCCCTTCTTCGTGGCCTTCCACGTTTGAGTTGTAGCCAGTGAACCAAGACTTTGCCTTACGCATGAGCATCGTCGAATACATTTTTGTTACATGCTCAGTCCACTGTTGCTCTGCATCGCGCGATGGCTCGGCGCGGTCGTAACCGTGGCTGCGCATGTACTGCAGAAAATTCGTACACCAATTGACCCCAGTTTCGATGCCACGCGGGTAGTTCGTCGACGCCGAGCCGCTCTGCGGGCCCGCAGGCATTAGCAGGTTCGGAAACTTGTGAATGAACATGCCGAGGAATGTCGACGGACCGTCGCGCCATTTGTCCCTGAGCTTCTCGCCGCCAACACCTTGGATGTCGATGTGATCGTAGGCGCCCGTAATTGCGTCGAATCCCGTGGCATACACGATGATATCGAAATCGAAATGTTCGTCGGACGTTTGGATGCCATGTTCAGTGATTTTCGCGATCGGTGTTTCGCTTATATCAACGAGTCGCACGTTATCGCGGTTGTAGACTTCGAAATAACGCGTTTCGAGTGGCACTCGTTGGACACCGAAGCCGTGATCTTTGGGGATTAATTTTTCGGCGACTACGGGGTCTTTCACTCTTCTGCGAATGCGCTCGGCGATGTATTCCGAGATCTCTGCGTTCGCTTGTTCGTCAGTGAAGATTTCGGCGAAGTTTTGCAACCAGATTCCGAAGCCTGGTTCGTCATACAAGCGATCCCATAATGCGGTGCGTTCTTCTTTCGATACTTGGTAGAAGCCGCGTCGATCAGGTTCGTGCTCGAAGCCCCCTGGCGTGCGTGCGCAAGTCGCGAAGATTTCGTCGTAGCGCGCACGTAAATTGGCCATCTCTTCGTCGGAGATCGGGCCGTTGTTCAACGGCGCGCTCCAGTTCGGACGCCGTTGAAAGACCGTCAATTCGCCAACCTTGTCAGCTATTTCCGCAATCACCTGAATGGCAGTGGCGCCGGTTCCGATGACGGCAACTTTCTTTCCGGTCAGATCGAGTGGTTCGTGCGGCCAGTGGAATGTGTGGAACGAGCGACCCTTGAAGCTGGCGATGCCTTCGACTTTTGGCATTGTCGGAACCGAGAGCAAGCCGATGCCCATTATCAGATAACGGCAAGTTAGCTCCCGTCCGTCTGCGATCCTCAGGCGCCAAATGCATGCGGCTTCGTCGAAATGCGCCGCTTCGAGTTTGCAGTTGAATTGCATGTATTGGCGGAGATCGAACTTGTCTGCGACGTAGTTCAAATAGCGCAAGTTCTCAGGTTGACCGGAAAAGCGTTCTTTCCAATGCCATTCCTCGAGTAACTCTTTTGAAAAGGAATAACCGTAGGTATAGCTCTCGGAATCAAAACGGGCGCCGGGATATCGATTCGAATACCAGGTCCCGCCGAGATCAGCCGCGGCTTCTAGCACGGTGGCGTGGATGCCGAGATCGGCGAGGCGTTTGATCTGATAGATGCCGCAAACTCCGGCACCAATGACAACGACTTCATAGTCCAATGCGACTCGACTGGTCATGCGGTTCTCCTGTTTGATATTGCCGTATACCGGTCCGACAACACGTTCGGCGTTACTCGAGTTTGGCGTAGCGGTAGAGGAAAAATCGACACTTAGAATAATTCTTTCGCAAGACCATCGAGTTCACGACAAATATTGTCAGTGTCGGCTGCGTCAATCCAGATACTGTAATCAGTTACATCAGCCTCAGCTAATGCGTCGCGTCCTGCTTGCGTACGCCATTGGGTCTGCGCACCGAACACCCGAATCTCAATTGACGCCGGATCACGGCCGGCTTCTTGCGCGATGATTCGAATTTGCTCGCGTCCATCAATGATCTGATCGACTGACGCGACGACGGGGCACCAACCGTCACCCCATTTCACAATCCGGTGGAACACGCGCTTTGCCCATTGGCCATCAAACATGATGCCGCCAAGAAAAATCGGCGGATAGGGTTTCTGCACGGGCTTCGGATAACACAGGACGGGCGGAAAATCGTAGTACTTTCCGTGATGCTCGGACTCATGTTCCGTCCAGCATACTTTCATTGCTTCGATGGCCTCTCGGACTTGAGTCCATCGATGTTCAAAGTCGCCACCAAGCATTTCTGATTCTTCTTTATTCCACCCCGCACCGATACCAAACTTGAACCGGCCGCCGCTGTAGTGATCAAGTGAAGCGATTTCCTTGGCCAAATGTAGCGGGTGACGCTCGGGTACGAGCAGGACGCCAGTGCCCACCTCAATCGTTTTTGTCGCCGTCGCAGCGCGCATCAAGGCGATCATCGGATCTGGCATTTGCCACAAATAATCAGGATCGGGGCCGCCACCAGGATTGCCTGGATAACTCGTCGTTGATGTGACTGGTAGGATGATGTGATCGGGTACCCAATAGGACGCGAAGCCCAAATCTTCGGCGTGTTTCGCTACGATCGCGGGATCCGCATTCGCGTCTGGTTGAATACAAAAAATTCCAATGCGCATAAATTCGACTCCTGTGATTAAATCCCGGGCTTCGCTTTTCGAAGCCCAAGCGCTGGCTGGACCGGGAATCTTACACGCGATGTAGGGTCTTTAGGAATCGGCGAGTCGTCGCATGCTTTTTGGGGCGGGTTGAATTATCGGCAGTTTATCAGCCAACCTAGGCGAGAATTTAGGAGCTCAACAGTATGTTTAAGATATTGGTGATGGCCGCGCTCAGCTTCGCAAGCCAAGTCGCGCTCGCAGAAGAATGTGCGCAAACTGTTATCGGGAATTTGTACACGGAACTCGAGGCGATTGACGTTGCCGGGGAGCAGCGACTCGGCGTTGCTTTGGAAGAACTCGCGAAGCGCGAAACCTGGACTGAAGCACAAAAAAGCGACTACACGCTAGCGGTTGCTAACCGCCCCGAGGTCGACACAGCGGAATCTAAGCGAACTGAATTGCTCGGCGAATTATTTACCGTCGCGCAGCGGGACTCAGCTAATTGCGAAAAAATTCAGGCATTACGCAGAGCCATTCTCGGATTAGAAGAGCAACAGTGGGACAATGCGCTGAGCCAAGTTGAGCAGCGCTTGGCGCAGTGATGATGTCTGCGTGGGATTGGCCCGTAACATCAGATTATTGGCGCCGAACGAACCCGTAAGATCCCACTTTTGATGATGTGAATCGACCGAACTACGCTGAGATTTCGGGTCTCAATGGGGTAGCGCTTATCCGGACAGTTCTCTGGTTGCGTTGCAACGCCTTGGCGTCACCGAAGGGATGATGTAGGCTTTTTCGGCTTGCGTCGACCGCTCTGGCCGTCGGAGCGTAAACGCCCATCATCGGAGAACAAAATCATGCAAATAGGAACACTTGCGCTTTTCCAGCGCCACAGTTATGACGCGAGCGTCACTGACAGTCAGGTCTATCGCGAAGAACTCAAACTCGCCTCACAACTTGAAGCTCAAGGCTATGATTCGCATTGGTGCGTCGAACACCACTTTGAGGACTACTCATTCTGTCCCGACAACGTCGTCTATCTAGCGCACCTCGCCGCGATAACCAAGACCTTGAAGCTCGCCACGGGCGCCGTGATCGTCCCTTGGAATACGCCGCTGCGCGTCGCCGAACGCATTGCCTTGCTCGATGAATTGTCCGACGGCAGAGTGATATTCGGTATGGGACGAGGTTTGTCGCGCCGCGAATATGACCAATTCGGCATTGACATGGATACCTCACGTGATCGCTTCGACGAAGCAGCGCCAATGATTCTGAAGGCGCTCGAAACAGGCGTGATCGAAGGGAACGGTAAATATTACAAACAACCGCTCGCGAAGATCCGCCCAGCGCCGACTCGCTCGTTCAAAGACCGGGTCACACAAGTCGCGATGTCGCCTGAGTCCGCGCTCGAATGCGCAACGAATCGCGCGCAAATGATGGTCTTCACGCAAAAATCAATGGCCGAACATAATGCGGATTTCGAACCGTATCGAGCGCTGTATCAAAAGCTGCACAACGCACCACCACCACCGCCACTGATGGCCGGAATCACGGTTTGTCACCAGGATGCGGGCCGCGCCGAGGAGTTGGCGCGCAAGCACGTCGCCGGTTACTTACTGACCGTAATGCATCACTACGAATTAATGGGTGATCATTTTAAGAAGGCCAAGGGCTATGAAAGCTACGGTGAAGCGGTCGATATGTTGCGTGACATTGGTCTGGAAGGCATGGCGAATGCTTATGTTGACGCGCAAATCTGGGGCACGCCGGACCAAATGCTGGAGAAGCTCACCGAAATGCGCCGAGTGATCGGTGACTGCGACGTGCTCTTTGGTTTTCGGGCAGCCGGTATGCCTTACGCAGATGCGGAGAATTCGCAGCGCCTAATTGCAGAGAAAGTTATTCCAGAAATTCGCAGCTGGGATAAGGCTGCCGCGGCATAGCTCCACAACGCAAACCACGAGCGCAAAGCTAGATTGTCGCGCGACGCACAATCGGATCCACTAACGCAGGTTCGCGCCAGCGTTAGTGGATTACTGATTCAATATAATTTCCAAACTCGCAATGAGTGAATCGATTTCGGCGTTTGTTCCGATCGTAATACGCACATAGTCCGCCGTGCGTGGATGATCGAAGTGGCGCACGATAATTGAACGCTGACGTAGGGCCTGCACGAGTTCTAGCGCACCTATGTTTGGACTCGATGCAAAGACGAAATTTGTCTGGGATGGCAATACCATAAAGCCCAATCTACGCATGGCGAGGCTCAAACGTTCGCGTGTCGCGATGATCTTCTGTCGGCTGGATTCGAAATATTCAGGGTCATTAATCGCAGCAACGGCACCCGCGATAGCCAGGCGATCGAGCGGGTAGGAATTAAAGCTATTTTTGATTCGTTCGAGCGCTTCGATGAGATTCGCATCGCCGAATGCAAAACCGACCCGCAGCCCGGCCAAGGCATGGGATTTTGATAAGGTTTGCACGACCAAGAGGTTCGGAAATTCCTTAATCAATTTGACCATCGAATCTGCGCCAAATGCGACGTAGGCTTCGTCGATCACGACCACCGAGTTAGAATTCTGGCGCAATAACGCTTTGATCTTCTTAGGCGCTAATGCGATTCCAGTTGGTGCGTTTGGATTCGCAAATATTATCCCGCCGTTGTCCTGCGCGTAGCCGCGCAAATCCACCTCGAAGTTTTCGTTGAGCGCGACGGTCTGGTAGGTGATGTCGTACAAGCCGCAATAAACTGGATAAAAACTGTAACTAATGTCCGGCAGTAGGATCGGCTTGTCGTGTTTCAGAAGTCCGTGAAAAATATGTGCCAGCACTTCATCGGAGCCGTTACCGACAAATATCTGAGCGACGTCGATGGCGTGGTATCTCGCTAAGCTCACTTTCAAAGCAAGCGCCTCGGGGTCTGGATACAGCTTCAGCGAATCGCTCGCCTCGGCACGAATGGCGGCAAGCGCGGCTGGCGATGGGCCGTAAGGATTTTCGTTGGTATTTAGTTTAATAACGTTGTTGTCGCGCGGCTGTTCGCCTGGCACGTACGGGGTGAGCGTCGCAACGATCGGGCTCCAGTATTTACTCATGATTTTGTTTAAGGTCGCGCGGGGATAAGCATTCCGCGTTGGACGGCGCGGCGCTGTTCAATTAATTGGTACCAACGTTGCACGTTCTCGAACCATTGTAATTCGACTTCCTGCCATTCGAAACGCGCGACCCAGGGAAAGATTGCCATGTCTGCGATCGTATATTGCCGCGCGGCGATGTACTCGTTTTGTGCAAGGTGTTTGTCCAACACTTCGTAGAGGCGTAAGCATTCTTTGCCGTAACGTTCCAAGGCGTAAGGCACCGGTTCTTTAGCCGCGCGCTTGAAATGGTGCACTTGGCCGAAGATGGGGCCGATCCCGCCCATTTGGAACATTAGCCACTGTAATGTATCGATTTCGTCGCGCACATCTTTGGGGAGAAATTTACCGGATTTTCGGGCCAAATAAATCAGAATGGCGCCTGATTCAAAAATACTAATCGGCCTACCACCAGGGCCATCTGAGTCGACGATCGCGGGGATTTTTTGATTCGGATTAATCGCCGTGAACGCTGCGGAGAACTGATCGTCTGCGCCGATATTTATCGGATGCACAACATATTCTAGCGCCATTTCTTCCAAGGCGATCGAGACTTTGCGTCCATTGGATGTTTGCCATGAGTAAAGATCGATCATAAATCGTTCCCGCGCGCTGGATCCGAAAGACAGCGTTCCGGTTCTGATTGAATTTCTATATGTTGCGTATCGCGCTCCTGAACCGGTCGTGTCGCGGTGCGGTTGAGGAGTAATTGAGTCACGTCCGCTCGCGCGTAATGTCCGACGGGATCGGCGAAACACTTGGCAATTGTAATCTGTGCAAGATCGACGTCCGCGTAGAGTATGCCTTCTTCGTCTTCAGCGAGCGGTTCACACAAGGCGCTGCCGTCCGGTCCAAAAATACGCGCGTGGCCACCGCCGGCCGCGATCAGCGCGTGATGCTCGGGTGTTTCGGCGAGAAGCTCCACCATCGCCGGCGAAATGACGGCACACGCAGCTAACACGAAACATTGTCCTTCAGCGGCGTAAACTCGCGATACCGACGTATTCAGTTCCGCGCCCAAGCTATAGGCTTGGGGGTAACAACTAAACGACGGCCACGCGCCAATGTGCACTTGTTCATGCAGACAGAATAACGCGTATTTCGTCAAGGGTTGTAAGTGCTCCCAACAGTTCAACTGGCCAATACGACCGATACTTGTCTGTGACACGTCGAGATCGCTGCCATCTCCTTCACCAAACACGGTTCGCTCAACAAACGTTGGCTTCAATTTCCGTCGCGCCTTGACTAACACGCCACTGTCATCAATGAGAAACTGCGCCATGTAAAGCGATCCGTGATCGCGCTCGCTAGCGCCCATAGAAACGAAGATCTCATTCGCCTTCGCCGCCAAACACAGCCGTTGGAACGCCGGACTATCAAGGCTAAGGCAGTTATCGTGATACGCCGCGAAGTATTTAAGATTATGCGCAGGCGCCGACAACCATGCCCACCACGGATAACCTGGTACCCAGCATTCAGGGAAGGCAATTAGGCGTGCGCCGCGCTTCGCGGCTTCCTCTATCATCTCAATGCCTTTGTCGATCGTGGCTTCGAGATTCATAAAAATTGGAGCTGCTTGCACTACCGCGACTTTGTAACTTTGTTCCGACATTAAAAATTAACCTTGAAAAACATTCACTGTGCGCCCTGCCGAACATTCTACGCCTATGATTCACGACGTGTTGCTCGCGTAGCGTAAAATACCAGAGACGCAAGCGCGCTAGACAGCGATCTACTTCGTAGATGCGGTTCGCTTACGCGAGGAGCTACAGGTAAGCTTGTGTGATGAATTAACGTAGCAAATCGGAGTAAAACCATGCCGAGAATTGAAGAAATTACTGAAGCCGGAGGTGATCCAATCCTGGCCGTCGAACTTGCTGCGGAGCGTGAAGTTTTCGGTGATGTATTGAACCCAACTCGAGCGATGGCACACTGCCCGCCAATATTACGCGCCGCAAAGAAGCTGTATGCCTCGATCGATCAATCCGGGTTGTTGCCGGCGAACTTGCTGGCCCTCGTCTACGCACGAGTCGCGGCCATCAATGGTTGTCCATTTTGAGTTGACATCAATTCGTTCCGTGCGATCGAACTTGAAAACGGAGAGGCAAAAGTAATTGCGCTGGGGAATTGGCGAACGAGTTCTGTGTATAGCGATGTCGAACGACTGGTACTCGATTATGGTGAGAAAATGACCATCACAGGTGAAACTGTCGATGACATTTTGTTCACGAAACTTCGCGAGCATTTTAGTGAAGCGCAAATTGTCGAATTGACGGCCGGTATCGCGATGGAAAATTTTCGCAGCAAATTCAACGCCCCCTTGAAAATCCAAGCGCAGGGTTTCTGCCCGCTGCCGGCACGCTAGGGATCTGATATGGGTCGTTGGCGCGCAGCACAAAAGCCATCGTCTCCGTACGTGACGGCGAGCGGTTATCGAGCTCTGGAAGAAGAAACCGTTAGTATTTGGAAGCGACGACGCGAGGTCGTAAAACATCTAGCTGCCGCCGCGGCCGAAGGCGATCGTTCGGAGAACGCTGAGTACATTTATCGCAAGAAAGAGCTGGCAGAAATCGATCGCCGGATCCGTTATTTGCAGCGGCGTATGCCAGAACTGAACGTTGTGACCTCAGGCCCGTCGGATCCGGAGCGAATATTTTTCGGAGCGACTGTCGAGCTTGAAAATGAAACGGGTGAGATCGCAACTTATCGCATCGTTGGTAGCGATGAGATTGATGGCGCTCGCGGTTGGATCAGTATCGACTCCCCAATGGCGCGGGCGCTCATGAAGCACGGCGTCGACGATGAAGTCGTCGTACGCATTGCGAGCGGCGATCAGCATTACGTGGTCGTTTCAGTCGTCTATGCTGATAGTTAGGACCCTAGTCGAAATTATCTAGTCAACACGAGGGTGTTCCTGAGTGGTTGCTGCTAGACGCGTTTCGCGGGCAATAGCGGGCTTGTTGCCAAAAAACGCAACGCCGCAGCGACTGCCCAGGAGCAGCCGAATGTATAGATAATTTCGACCAGGGTCCTTAGTCGTTATTTCAAAAGTGCGAGAATAAGTTCTAGACGATCGTTGCCAAAATACATATCGTCACCATCTAGGAACATCGTCGGTGAACCAAAGCCGCCACGTTTCATTAACTCATCAGTGGAATCGCGAAGCCGGTCTTTATAACTTTGATCCGCGATCGCATTGAAAAAGCCACTCGATTCGAGCCCACATTCTGTAATGACGTTACGTAATTGTTCGTCTTGCGAGATATCCGCCAGATCCGACCAGTAGCGTTTGAACACGGCTCTCGCGTAGGGCACGAGTAAGTTGTTATCCAAGGCATAGAAGGCACCGCGCATCGCTTTGACGCTATTGACAGGAAAAACCGGCGGCTGGCCGATGTTGAGCCCGACAAACTGAGCCCAATCTTGCAGGTCTTTGCGCGCGTAGTTTGCTTTGGCAGGAACTGGATTTGCACGATTGTCGTAGACGGCCTGGTTAACTGCGTTGAAGACGCCACCGACGAGGATCGGTTTCCAGACAATGTCGAGATCTTTCGCTGCGAATAGTTTCAATGCCCGTTCAAATGCTAGGTAGGTCCACGGGCTCGAGCAGTCAAAATAAAATTCTAGTTTGTGCATAAAGTCGGCTCCAAAGGTTTAAGTCAGGGTTCGCTGGCGCAACGATCAGGTTCCAATCCGAACGGGAGTGCTGATTTTTTCGCATTGCTGCGTTTTGCGTCACTTATCGATACTAGATTGACCACGCTTCTCATTCCTCGCACTGCAAAAATGTCTCGCCGCATGGTCGCAAGTGGTTTTTGCGACTCCTTCACGACTTAAATAGAACGCCGATTCATTTCAAGCCCGATCCACTCCGCTTGGCGGATCGCCAAGGCCACGATCGTCAACGTCGGATTGCCAGCACCGCTGGTCGTGAATTGACTCCCGTCGGATATGAATAAGTTTGCTATGTCGTGAGATTGTCCCCATTTATTCACGACACCGAACAACGGTCGTTCGCTCATGCGACAAGTCCCCATATTGTGCGAGGACGGGAATGGCGGCGCTTCGAAGACGTTTTTGGCTCCGATGGCTTCATACATTGCTCGGCCTTGGCGATAACCGTGCGCGCGCATCGCGATGTCATTGGCATGATCGTCATAGTGGACGTTGGCGACGGGTATGCCCCATTGATCCTTCTCGTTAGTATTTAATGTCACGCGATTGCTTGTCCGTGGCATATCTTCGCCGACGATCCATAGGCCGGCCATATTCGCGTATTCATCGATTGCTCGAGTCGTGCTGCGTCCCCAACCACCCGGATTGATGAATCCGGCGGTTAATGCCAAACCGAACCCGATCGATTGAAGCTGATAGCCGCCCGCGAATCCGCGACCCGGATGATGACCTGATTCTTCCGTCACAATCCCGGCCATGCTCGTTCCGCGATACATATGCACGGGTTCGTCGAAAGTGGCGAAGACACTGCCAGATGTATGTCTTTGGTAGTTTTGGCCAACTTCGCCGGAAGAGTTTGCAAGCCCGTCTGGATATTTGCTGGACTCCGACAAAAGCAACAAACGCGGTGTTTCGATGGCATTGCCAGCCACGCAAACGATTCGCGCGAGTTGGCGTTGTTCCTCGCCGTTTGCATCGAAATAAATCACGCCGGTCACTTTGCCGGAATTGTCGTGTTCGATTCGCGTAGCATGGCAAGACTCGCGTAGGTCTAAGCGGCCGGTGGCTTGGGCGGCTGGGATCTCGGTATATAAGGTCGACCATTTCGCACCCATTTTGCACCCTTGCATGCAGAACCCGAGTTGCTGGCACGCGGCCCGGCCCGACCGCGGACGGCTATTGATAGCCATCCGACCGGTGTTCGCGCTGCGGTATCCGACTTGCTTCGCAGCGTTATAGAAAACTTTGAAATTATTATTTCCCGGCAATCCCGGGATATCATGAGTGCGAGTGACCCCCATCTTTTCTTCGGCGCGATCATAAAATGCCGCCAACTCGCCGATCGATAGTGGCCAATCGAGCATATTCGCACCGTCTATATCGCCGTAGATAGATCGCGCGCTTAACTCGTGTTCGCGAAGCCGCAGCGACACGCCAGCCCAATGGGCCGTACTACCACCGACGGTTTTGCAAATCATTGCAGGTAAGTTTGGAAAATCTTTGGCGATTCGCCACGATCCTGACGAGGTCCGGTGATCGAGCCACCCTAACTGCTTGAACGCGGCGACTTCGTCATTGACGAAGCTAGCGATCGATTCATGCCCCCCCGCTTCAAGGACGACCACGTCGACGCCGCGTTGACATAACTCGTTCGCTAAGGTGCCTCCACCAGCACCTGAGCCGATAACAACGACGACGGAATTGTCATCGTGAGCAAATGCCGCCACTAGTTGAGTTCAGGGCTCGGACTCGCCTCTGGTGGTGGATCAGGCAGCCAGGTGATGTCGTTGAAGCCGCGATTGAGATATCCGCCTTTCTCAAACGAACTGCCTTCATAACCGAAATGGGCAAACGCAAGTTCGTTGTTGTATAGAGAGACGACGGCAGTCGAACGGATTTTCTCAAAGAATGCTCCACCAGCAATTTTTTCGACGCTCGCGAACTGCTGCGCAGTGCTGAGTGTGAGCCAATCACCGCCACTATGAAGTTCGGTGACGCCGTCGCTTAACAGCTTGGCGACCGCTTGATCGCCTGCGCTCGCGGTGTCGAGATCTTTCACCACGAATGCATAGACGGCGTCGTCTAAGGTGTCGTGTGGAAAAATGTGCCGTGTCAATTGCAGTAAGGTACGGCTTTGCAGGTCGTTAAAAACCCCAAGTTCGAGCGCCCAGCTACGGCTCGGCGCGAGACTTGATATCGCGCTCGAGCTAAGCCACAAAACGCCACTAAGCGTGCCACTGGCGCGCAAGAAATCTCTTCGAGTTGCCATTGTTTCGTCCTATCTACTTTGTGTTCAAGTTAATGCCCGGATAGGCGCCTAGTTTGCGACACTCGGTAATCCGGCCAAGGCCATCGCCATGTCACCCTCATTGTAGGCTTGGTCGTGCAGCTTGCCAGCCGAATAATCCATGTAGGCGGGCATATCGAAATGCCCATGACCACAGAGATTGAATAATATAGCGCGGCTTTCACCGGTCTTTTTACATTCCTGCGCAGCATCCATTGCGGCAATGACTGCGTGATTCGCTTCTGGCGCTGGCAGGATGCCTTCGGCGCGGGCGAATTCTAGCCCTGCTTCAAAGCACTCTTTTTGATGATAGGCACGCGCCTGGACGTAGCCTAAATCGACACATTGACTAACCAGCGGTGCCATCCCGTGGTAACGCAAGCCACCAGCGTGGAACCCGGGCGGGACGAAATTGGACCCCAAGGTATGCATTTTCACCAGCGGAGTTAGATGCGCTGTATCACCAAAATCGTATGCGTATTTACCTCGAGTCAAGGTTGGGCAATTCGCGGGTTCGACGGCCAGGATATCGACCGCCTCGCCGCCGCGAAGTTGACGTCCGAGGAATGGGAATACGATACCGCCGAAATTACTACCGCCGCCAGTGCAAGCGATGATCGTATCCGGGTAGTCGTCGGCGAGTTCAAATTGTCGAATCGCTTCGAGACCGACGACGGTTTGATGGAGCAGGACGTGGTTCAGGACACTGCCAAGCACATATTTTGTGTCGCTCCTTTCCAACGCGCGTTCGACCGCTTCACTAATGGCAATGCCGAGGCTGCCGCGACTGTCAGGAGTATCCGCCAATATACTTCGACCTGCGGCTGTCTCGGCACTTGGGCTCGCAATACATTTTGCGCCGAAACTTTCCATGAAGGCGCGCCGGTACGGTTTCTGATCGAAACTCACGCGCACCATAAATACTTCGACGTCTAGACCGAACATCGAACCGGCCAGCGCTAAGGAAGAGCCCCACTGTCCGGCACCGGTTTCCGTTGTCAGGCGTTTAGTCCCTTCTTCGCGCGCGTAGAACGCTTGGGCGATCGCGGTGTTCGGCTTATGGCTGCCGGCGGGGCTGACCCCTTCGTATTTGTAATAAATACGCGCAGGCGTGTCGAGCGCCCGCTCTAGACGTCGAGCGCGATACAAGGGGCTGGGGCGCCATTGGCGATAGATGTCGCGCACGGGTTGCGGGATATCAATGTAGCGCTCCGTACTCATCTCTTGTTCGATGACGGCACGCGAGAATAAGGGTTCGAGCTCGGCGCTGCTTAATGGTTGTCCAGTGCCAGGATGCAATGGCGGTGTGGGTGGTTCCGGAAGATCCGCCGCGATGTTGTACCACTGCTTCGGGATCTCGTTTTCGTCGAGTACGTATTTAACGGAGTCGGACACGGGTGTGGATTCTCATTAGCTGTCAGGATCGCCATTATTGATCATCTTGCGTGTAGATTTCAGAAGCGGCCCTTTGGCGCAGACCTAACCTCTGGGTGAAACTGATGACACTTGCCCGAGGCTGCGTAAAAGTCCTACAAACGGCGGGTAATTTATCGCGTTCGCGCTGGCGGACTCAACTGGTTGTTGATTAACAGGATTGCTCGCTTCAAGGTTTATACAGGCTGGTCAGAAACCAGCGACGACTGACTGACTTTCGGTGCGAACGCTCAATGCTTACCAACCCGATCGATTAATAGATTGGTACGATGCAATCAATGATCATGATCAAGTATCGCTACCTCGTTATTGTGTTATTCACTAGCGTAATTTCTGCGTGCTCGAGAGAACCCGTCGAACTCGGCACCGCGAGTTATCACGCGGACGGCGCGGCGCGCTGCACGATATCAGACCATCACGGTACTGCAGGTGCACATGACAGCGAATCGTCACCCGCAGGGATCCGATACAGTGTTCGGACACCAGCAAACTATGATGGCGCCGTTGCTCATCCACTGTTAGTTGTCTATCCCGGTGCAGGCCAGAGCCGCCTCGCGAGCGAACGTTTTACTGGGTTCACAAAAGCGGCCACGGCGGCCGGGTTCGTCGTGGCTTATACGGACCATCGAAGATTGTCACTCAAGGTGCTCGATGAACTCGCTAGGATCCCAACTCAGATTGCGTCTAAGTGGTGCGTCGACACGCAACGGATCTTTCTTAGCGGACATTCTGATGGTGGCACGGCCGCGAGCGCCATCGCGTTTCAAAAAGACCATGGCTTAAGTCCGCGGGCAATCGCCCCCAGCGCGGCAGGGTTACGCGGCGCGGACCTTGAGGCCTATTCGTGTCCGCCGCCACTCTCAGTGATGGTGTTACACAACACCGATGATGAACTTTTTCCCGGTTTTGGTGCGCAAGCGGCTAAATGGTGGGCAAGTTGTAATGGATGCGATCTTATCAATGCGGTTCGCGACCACGACGGTTGTATCGAGTACGCGCAATGCGCAAACAAGGTAGCAGTAAGCTACTGCGAACATCCTGGCGGGCATCGGATCTGGCCGGAAGTAAATGACCGAATCATTGATTTTTTCTCAGCAAGCTCAAACAAAACTAAGCGCTAAACAATAACGACTGCCTATTGAGCGCAGCTGAACGAATTGATGCATTGCAACATCCAACTTAGATCTGAACCAAAATCGATTTTCGCATTCGAACGATTCGGAACAATCGTTTAACAAATAAAATGTTGCGTTGCACTATGAATTTAAATTGAACTTGATCATAGTTGGCCAGGAACATACTATCCGAATCGATTTACAATACTTTCATTGGCACAATGCCTTAAAGGCCAGTTGCGAGGGGCGCATCATATGCATATTAAAAAATACGATTTTGACTATAGCCGCAGGCTTTTCATGGAAAAGACTGCGCTCGGACTCGGCGGAGCTGGCGTTTTAACGTCACTATGGCCAGAGATTTGCAAATCCGGAGATATTACAAAAGCATATCCGGAAGAGCTTTACAATATTGAGGCTTACACGAAAGGCAAGATTAAAGTCGGCGACGTAATCAACGCTGACAACATCGACATCGTGCAGGATCTCGTCGACCCAATTCTCTATCAAGAAGTGAAACAAGACGGGCGCACATTCTTTATTCAAGAAACTGATACCGATGTAACCCGGATGTACCCTCCTTACTACTTGGATGCGACTCTCGCGAACCAAGGCATGGCAGGCTTTGACTCCAACGGCAACGTTGTGGTGAAAGACACCGGCGCAAACTGGATTGGCGGTCACCCGTTCCCGATCCCAGATAACGGTAACGAAGCAATCGCGAACTTGACGCTTAGCTGGGGTCGCCATGACCAAACCATCTACGCGATCCCGACGATTTCTTTGAACCCAGAAGGTGACATCAGTTACGAATACGACTTCGTTTGGGCCGAACAGCAATGTGCTGGTTTGACCAACCCAAATATCAGCCCAGTTCGTCCGTACCTGCCAGGACATGAAGACAAAGTTCGCTTCCAGTCAGTTTGGTTCACGAAACCAAACGACGTGAAGGGCACGGCGTTCATGAACGTTTGGCAATACGACCAACGCGAGTTCCCGGATCTCTTCGGTTACCTCCCAGCCTTCAAGCGGGTACGTCGCTTCCCGACAAACCAACGCTTTGAACCATTAGTTGCCGGCATGAACTTGTTCCTGTCCGACGCGTGGGCTGCTGGTGATCCGATGTTGACATGGGGCAACTACAAGATCATTGCACGTCAACCCATGTTGGCTTCGATGCATCACCAGTGGTTACCAGAAAATCCAAACTGGGAGCATCCGACAGTTGGTGGGCCGAAAGGCAATACCTACCTCAACGTTGGCAAGCAGTTAATTCCAGAAATTATCATCATGGAAGGTGAGCCAACAGGATTCCCGCGTGCGCCATTGAGCAAACGTCGTGTGTATCTTGACGCTCGTAACACCATGTTCCCACAAGCGATCTCTTATGACCGCCGTGGCGATGTGTGGAAATCATTTGAACCTGGATTTAGCTACCAAGAAAGCAAAGACGGAACCCAGAAGCGTACTGCTGCTGATGGCCGGACTGAGTGGACTTGGTCTTGGGTTATTAGTAATGACATCCAGTCTGGTCGTGTTACTCGTTTCCATCACGCCGCAGAAATCGCGGGTGGTTGGAAATCAGAAATCGACCCAGGTCGCGATTTCCTCGCCGACTACATGACTGTCCAAGCTATGCGTCGTCTCGGAACCTAAAACCCGACTCGACTCGTAACGAAATCGCCCCGGCAGGGTTTCCCTGACGGGGCTTTTTTTTTGCGCGCATTTTTTAACGAGCCGAAATATTCGATGAACCCACCCGAGCACGGCGCAAAGCATCCGACCAAGGAGCAGGCTACGAGCGGTTCCGGGACTGGAGTCGGAAATGGACGACCTTGGAATTTTTAAGAAAACGAATCGAGACGGTACAGGCGGAAATCGCTTTAACCGTCGCGCATTGCAGAAACGGAATCTCGATGATCAGGAAATTGGCGAGCAATCGATTCGCAGAAACGTCTAATTTCGTCCGGATCGTTGACAGGAATTTTTGGTTTGAGTTTTTTCGGTTTACGCGGAAAGCGGCCCATTCCGGCCAAGATGCAAAACCACGACGTCGGGCTGTAGGCTAGCCGTGGGCCTTGGCGTTTTAATTCTTCAAGTAAATCGCCGCCGTGATCCCAAACATCAAGGATCTGAACAACCGAGTCCGACAAGTTTTCGTTCTCTCTATTTTCGATCCAGTAGCTCGTATCGTTGCGGGTGTTGAGCTTGTAATGCATGAAGATGTAATCCTTGATGCTGTCAAAGATCAAATTTATCTTCGTGTTGAATTCATCACGGTATTTGGAGGTGAAATCGCCGCCTGAAAATTGCGTTATGAAATTCTCGACGGTGTCCTGAACAATCATTAAGGCTGTCGCTTCCAAGGGCTCGATAAAGCCTTGCGATAAGCCAACTGCTAGCGAATTCTTGTTCCAAGATGAAGCGGCTCTTCCGACCCGCATTTTAAGATGGCGAGCTTCCACTGATTCGTCTGTCAGGCCGATGTGTTGGCGCAGTTCACGTTCTGCAATCTCCTTATCGGCGTGGTCGGAGGAATATACGTAGCCGTTTCCGAATCGGTTGATCAACGGAATCTTCCACGCCCAGCCAAACTTAAGCGCGGAGGAAATCGTTTGCGACGCGAGTGAGTCGCCGTCCAATGGGGATGGTAGCGCGACGGCGGAATCGTTAAATAGAACGTCTTTATACGACAAGAACGGAACACCCAAGGTTTTCGAGGTAATGACGCTCGCGAATCCCGTGCAGTCGACGAAAAAATCTGCCGCAATAAATCCTAATTGCTGGGTTTGTACCCCGGAAATATCGCCGTTTTCATGTTGCTGAACTTCGCTTACCGTGTCGACGAGATGCTTAATTCCGCGCGCGACCGCTTGTTCCTTTAAGAACTTACCAATGAGTCCGGCGTCAAAATGATAAGCGTACTCAGCTTGATAAGCTGCTTCGGGTTTGGCTATTGGAGCGAGCTTCTGTTTGGCTAAATAGTTGGAGACGAAAAAAGTATCTGGGTGGGCATGAACATCGAAGTTTTCTCGCCGTAGCGCGACATTATCGGCGAACGCACGGACTGTCTGATTGTCGCTGATAGAGAAAAACGGATGGTAGTAACTTTTATAACCCTTGCGTGTCGCCCAGTTTGGAAAACGGATCCCGCACTTGTACGTACCATTACAGGCTGGCATCCATTGGGATTCAGGAATTCCGAGCTTATCGAAAAATCGCCGCATCTTCGGCGTCGACCCTTCGCCAACGCCGATTATTCCAATATCGCTAGATTCGAGTAGGACGATTTCACACCCGCTCTGCGCCCAAGCATCGGCGAGCAACATTGCGGTCATCCAACCAGCCGTGCCGCCGCCAACGATCAGAATCTTCTTCGGGCATTGAGTTTGTATATTGATGGCCATTCGGGATCCAATCAGCGTAAAAATAAAATATCCAGACTTCTCGTTTCAGCTTACATTTTAGCGCGAAAATCACTGGACCGTGTGGCTAGCTCCGATTTCGAAAGAGTTAGTTTTCAGCTGCTGATCATGACAGCTATAACGACCAGGTAAATCAATAGCGCCTAGTCTAAATGCAGAGTCTGTTTTAGAAGGCGTAAGACGTTTCCACCCATGATGGCGGCAATTTCTTCATGCGAAAAATTCTCCTGCGCCAAAGCCGCAGCGATTAAGGGCAATCCGGAAACGTCGATGGGTGTATTGACGGCACCGTCGAAATCACTCCCGAGGGCAGTGTATCGGACGCCAATGGCGTTCGCGGTGTAGCGAATCGCGGCGGCAATTCCTTCAATTTTCGTACTACATATCGCTTCGGGGAAATAGGCGATGCCAACGAGTCCACCGGTGTTCGCGATCAATTGAAGTTGTTCGTCGCTTAGATTACGTGTCCGATCGCAGGTTCCTTTGACGCCAGTGTGGGATACGACCAGTGGACGTTTTGCAACGGCGGCAACGTCGCTGATTAGTGCATCCGAAGCGTGTGCGAGATCGACAATGATGCCGAGTCGCTCCATTTTCTCGACTACTTGGTAGCCCATCTCGGTCAACCCTGTCTTGTGTACGCCGTGCGCGGAGCCGCCAATTTCATTGTCGAAAAAATGCGTTAGTCCCATCATTCGATAGCCTGCGGCATACAATCTATCGAGGTTGTTGATATCGCCGTCTAATGCGTGCAGGCCTTCGATCGCTAACATTGCCGCAGTGATTTTTGCGCCGCTCGAGCGCCGCATTAAGTAGTCTGCGAGGTCGGTTCCGCTTCGAATCACGACCAACTGCCCGCCAGAATGTCGGCTCGCATCATGCAAGCGTTCGGCCTGGTACAACGCGCGCTCCGTGCGGCTTTGCCAAGTGCGAATTGGCCAGCGTTGCGCGATGGCCAATAATCCTATGTCGTCAGTGTCAGAGTCATTACGCTCGAAATTCAAATTTCGCGGTGTTTTAGTCACCGCGCTAAAGACTTGCAAGCCGACTTGAGCCTTCAGCATGCGCGGCAAATCGATGTGCCCATGAGCGTGGCTATCTATTAAGTCGCGACTCCAGAGCAAGGTATCGGCATGTAGATCGGCCGTAAAAATGTCTCGCTCAATGGTGTCCACTTTATTTTCGAACGCCACTGAGTCAGTTGGCTGGACGGTATTTACAAATCGATCGACTAGATTGGGTAGCGCGAAGAAAAAAATGCCCAACACCAAAAGCAGAACGCCGATCACGGATTTTATCAACTGGTTCTCCTTGATATGAGGTTCGTCGCGACGCGCCTCCGGCGGCGATAACAGGGATTGGAAAAAACCGCCGTCACTGCCAGCGCGGCTGGCTTGCTAAGTTTAACAGCGTTACGCTAGGACGATAGCGATTTGAAGTCGTGTCAGATGAACATCGAGTTGAGGAATTTCTATGTCCCGGATGAACAATCGAGTGCTGTTAGTTGGGAGTATCCCTGGCACAAACGCGGCCGACGCGATGGCGGTTTGCGGCCGCGATCTAAGCGAATATCTCGATTGCGTCCCGGACGGCGAAACGGGCACGCGAAGAATATGGATTAATTTTCTGGCCGCATCAACCTACCATGGTCACCCCTTGCTCGAGACGATCAATCGCCCAACACCGATCGATTTAAAACATCCTGATGAATGGCGCACGTCGTCTGAGACCTGGGCGCCACGTGGTTATTCGGATCACTGGCAATTCCGTGTAAAACCCGGTGCAGATTCCGTTCGATTCGAAAATTTGGGTTACGCAAACGCAGCTAAGCAATCCTATCCTGATTTTTGCGATCTGCGCGACGCAGGCGTACTCGCAAAAGACGCACGGTTCATGGTGGCTATTCCACTGATTGAAAGCGCGATCCGACCGTTTATCACTAATCAAGACGATTTCGAAATCATGTGGCTAGCCTACGCACAGGCGCTAAAAAGGGAGGTAATGGATCTGTCCGATTGCATTCCTTCAAATGATCTCGTTGTTCAATGGGACATTTGTATGGAGGTCGTGGCGATCGACGGCCAAGATCAAGGCAAAGCGATATTTCCTTGGGAACCGTCCGGCGATCCGCACGAACGTTTCGTCGAATCGCTAACGCTTGCGGCTGCCTGCGTGCCGAGGAATGCGCTAATGGGATTACACTTATGCTACGGCGACTTAGGCCACCGACATATTATTGAACCACGAAATTTGGCTATTGCGACGGGGATGGCGAATTGCGCAGCAAGCGTGGTTAAGCGCGATATCGATTACATCCACATGCCGGTGCCGCGAGATCGAAATGACGATGCGTATTTCGAACCGCTTCGCGATTTGAACGTCGGCGATACAAAGTTGTATTTGGGTCTCATCCATACGACGGGTGGGGAGGCGACTTCGCTCGGTTTACTTGAAACGGCGAAACGTCACGCGGCAGGATTCGGCGTCGCAACCGAGTGCGGGTTCGGCCGACGACCTGCCGAGAGCATGCCGGAGTTACTGCGCATCCACCGACTCGTCGCGGACTCTTTGTAAGACTTTGAATTGACTTGAACAGCAAATAATTCTTTTTCGAATAAACTGGGAATTTGTAAAAGCTCTAACGAAGGGCATTGCGATGAGAACAAAACTTTGGATTACCTCGTTATTTTTGCTCAGTTCAATTTGGACTTTGTCCTATGCCGAATCCTGTGCGTACAACGACGCGATGGCGCCGGTAGAGCACTATACGAAGGCCATGAAAGAATATCGATTCAGTGACGCGTACGGTGCCTTAGCCGACACGATGACTGATGGTCTGCCAGTAGAAAAATGGGTCGAAGGACAGAAGCGGTTATTCGATATCGGGCAAGTCGTCATCGGCAAGCTTGATGTCCGATGGCCGCAACATCTCGATCCCTCATCATGTGATACTCAAGCAATAGTACCGAACGTGCTCAGTGCAAAGGATCGATTTAATAACCAAGGGAGTGTGGAGTTCGAACTTTATCGGGTTTCAAAAGTGGCGGGCGGTTGGAGAATCGATTCTCAAGAAACACTAATCGACGAACCGGCGATTCATCGTTGGTTCCCCGGACATGAAATACCCGACTTCCAAGGTCAACTAGATGATGAGCCGCTCCCGGGCGAGTAAATTCGGAATCAAGAACAAGTCAAAAACATTAGACTATTGAGCACTCGACGCAGGCAGTTCTGCTTCATCGAGAAGAACACGACGTATTTTGGTAAGCGACGATCAAACATTCATTTAGCTACGAAGAAGGCTCTGCAGAATTCCTGGTTCGAATTACGGGTGAGATGTCATTCGAGGGAGCGAAACAACTGCTTGAGGCGGCCTGGGGAAACGAAAACTACCAAGCCTCTCGATCCGTGATTTACGAAATGGGAGCGCTCGAGGCTTTTCCAAATCTAAACGAGATGTTGGCACTCAGCCACTTCGTCGCAAAGCACAGGGGCAATCGTGGCCCCCAGGTGATCGCATTTGTTTCACCGGAATTCGAATCTGCAGTGGTGAAAAACATGCTCGCTGGGTTTGCGCGGATAATTGGTCTTAAGATGTGTTACTGCGCGGACATTTCCGCCGCCAGACAATGGGCGGCGGACCAACTCTAGGCTAGCTCAATTGGTTCGGGCGCAGGGATTAACACTGAGCGCGCGCTCAGCGACGAAAAAGTTTTCAGTTATAAATGAAGGGTATTAATCATGGCGATTGCCGCTGTACTTTGGGATTTCGGTGGCGTGATCACGACATCACCGTTCGAGGCATTCAACCGATTTGAGCAGGAGCGGGGAATTCCTATCGATTTCATACGTGGCGTTAACACGATAAATCCGACAACTAATGCCTGGGCCCAGTTCGAATCTAACCAGATCAGTTTGGCAGAATTCGACCGCGCTTTTGAGCGTGAATCCCGCGCGGCTGGGTACAGCATTGCGGGCGGCGACATCGTTCCCTTACTCGGCGGGGAGCTTAGGCCGAGAATGGTAGAAGTATTGAAGCGCTGCAAAGCGTCGTTCAAAGTCGGTTGTATCACCAACAACGTGCAAGCAGGTCAAGGACCAACGATGGCCGACTCGGCAAGCCGCGCCGCAGCAATTGCCGAAGTGATGGCGTTATTCGAGTTTGTTATTGAATCGAGCAAAATAGGGATCCGAAAACCGAACCCGAAGATTTACGAATTAGCTTGTGAACAAATAGGCATGGCGCCGAGCGAGGCCGTCTATTTGGACGACTTAGGTATCAACCTGAAGCCCGCTAGGGCATTGGGAATGCAAACAATTAAGGTTGTAACTGAAGCTCAAGCGATCGATGATTTAGCGCGGATAGTCGGAATCGATTTCTGAATTTATGCGCTTGAGCTCTAAGATCGACATAGGCCGATCCTAGGGTGACATCACGAAGAATTAAGCCGTTATAAAATACCAGTGACGACGAGGAGAACAACGATGGAACATGCGGAATTGATACCAAGAAAACCTGTCTCTCGAGAAGAGATGATGAAACGGGTTGCGCGTTTTTCCAAGCTGAAAGGGTCGGATGGTGGTCTCCCTGACAGCTATATGCCTGGATCGGAACGGATCTTGTACAACGTCATCGGATTCCAACCGCCCCCTACGGAAGACGAAGGCATCGTTTCCCCCGTTGGCGAGGCCGCGGCTAGAATGGCGGCCGTTAAAATCTCTGAAGGTTTCAATCTCGGGTACTGCCGTGCGCTGCCAGGAAAGGGTCCGATGATGCATAACCACGACACGAACGAAACGTTCATAGGCATTACCGGCGTGTGGCGGGCGAGTTGGGAGAATGAGCAAGGGAAAGTGGAGCACATCGATCTCAAGCCGCTCGATGTCATTTCGTTTCCGCCGGGTGCGATCCGGCGTTTTCACAACGTGACTAAAGGTCCGGCGGACGAATATTCAATATTAATGTTTGTCATCGCGGGTGATGCGCCGGGTGCAGAGTTCACTACCGAGGCGATGCAGGAATTAGAAGCGGCTGGCTTGCTCGGCAACAAGCATGCGACTCCTAAGATTAAGTCGACTGGAACGAGACCTCGAGCGCAATAGTGCACTGGGAATTTTGCCAAGAGCGGGTCGCTCTTACCGATCCAGCCAAGCTATCGGACGCAATGCGCCAGGCCATCGCTTGCAAAATTGCCGGATCTACTACCGCGATGATTCGCCGGTAGGGGCGACGGCCGTTGCGCGGTACCGACTCGCGTCACGCCAGAGCTGAGCTAGTGCCGCGAACATACTCAGACAGTTTGTCTCGCGGTAAGGCGATTCGGCGGGTAACTCCTCCATCAAGCGCTGATGCGCGGCACTGAGTGCGTGGTATGGGAGCGACGGGAGCAGGTGGTGTAGCGAGTGATAACGCAGACCGACCGGAAATAACAATGCGGTGACGATCGGATCGCCAGTGATGTTAATCGAATCGAGTACTTGACCGGCATGACTTAGTTCAAACCCGCGACTGCGGTAGCGATGTGCAGCCAAGGTTCTGAACCAGTTTAGGGTTATCGAAAACGTAATCAACAAGTAGAGCTTACCGATGAGAGTGGCATCGATTACCCCTCGGGCTACCAGGAGGCTGACGGCGAGCGCATAGCAAAAGCAAGCCAGATCGCAAATAAGCCACATGGGATCCCAATTCAAAGGGACGTGACGCCGTTTGTAACTCGGGCTGATCACAGCCGCTGAGGCGCTTTCTAGCAACCAAACGCGCAAACGAGGGATACTGAACGATAACGGCACCAGTACCAACGCCCGGAGTACGGCAAGTACGGGCGCGAACGGAATGGTACAGAGAAATCGAACGATCGCCGTCGGGGAGCTCGCGCCGAACGGTAAATACTCACCGTCGCTGGCAGTGCCGTAATGTCGATTGCTGTGATGATCGGCGTGGCTTGTATAAAACAGCGAGGGAGTGAGTAATGGGATGCCGACCAGAATATTCCACCCAAATTTGAATAAGCGCATTTGGTCTCGCCGCATGTGCGCAATTTCGTGCATGAACGTTGCGATACGATAAAACGCAACGCCGGAAATAAATAATCCGAGAAATTGCAGTGCTGACAAGGCGGGGGCGAGCAGGTAGACGGCCGCCGCCGCGTACGCCACTGAAGAACTCAAAAGCAAATCAAGCCAGTAAAGTCCTGGCTTCAGCTCGAACAAGTCACCTACAAGTGCTTTCGCTACCCGCGCCGACAAATTTGCTTGGGCGATTTCCTGCCCTTCGATCGTTGAAGCCGCTCTATTCATTACTACCTGAACGCGCCCGCGCGGTAGAGCCGCCAGACGGTCGGCCAGCAGGTTAATAAGGGATGGCGTCTCAATAACGGAGTAGCCTCTACTTTTACGCCGGAATGGCGCTCGATTTTCCACAAAACGTAGTCGACTCCGCCGTCAAAGGTGAACGCGGCCTTCATGATGCGGAGCAAATTTATCAGTTTGCCCTGCACGCGACGCAACCGCCACGCGAGCCGGCCGAAGCAACGTCGCGATACCGAAATGCTCGCTAGGTATTGACTCGGTTCTGCTTTGCCGAACAATTTCAGGAATCCTTGTTCACCCTCGAGTAAGGAATCTGTGACCGTGCGATAGCGTTCTAGATTCTTCTGCACCAAGCCGGCCGAAGCCCCGCCCGGTTCAGGTCGTAGCTCGGTCTGGTAGCTGGCAGATAAACCTGTCGTCCATAGCGTTTGTGCGTCAAAGCGCGCCGCGAGCAGCGGGAGCACGGAATTGACAAACGTTCCGATCGCCCCGACCAAAGCGTCGACGATTTCCCGTCGGGTTGATGGGTCACGTACGTAAGTTAACGCGCACGGTTGCGCGAACCGCGCCCAGTAGAACGTGTGGAAGCAGCGCTTAGATGTTCGCTGAATGAATTGTTTAAGCGTGATCACGGCGTACTTCGTGCGCAACGTATGACCTTCGAAATCCATCTCGTAGTAGAAGACATTAGGTGGCAGTACCTGGTTCGCCACGGCAAGAATTCGATTCGAATACACGGCGCGGTACTGATCGACGATGACGAAGATATCGAGGATGCCGTCGCGTTCGGTCCCCGTTCGAAAGCACGATCCGTAGTAGATGATGCCGAGCACCGAATCGCCGTATCGCGCTCTCAAAGTGTCGCTCATAGCCATCGAGGCGATTGATATGGGTGTGTTTAATTCGGCGTCGATTATCTCGGCCAAACGTGGGTTGATCGCTGCTGGGTCGGTGCTCATAAAAAACCGCGAGGGATGCTCAAGATCTTTCTTCTGACTTATTGGGCCAATTGTTTTTCGTAGATGCGGTAGCGCTTAGCCAATACGCCGCCGATGGCTTCAATAATGTTGCGCATAGATTTGTTTTCTTCGAGGATCCAACCCATTTCAACTTCCCTCGCACCGCGTGCCAGAAGCGCTTGCTTTATGCTTGCAATCATCGCGAGCGAGATGCCGCTACCAGTCAGTCCCGCCTGGTATGGTTTACGCACGCCCATGAGGGCGACTCTCGCGGATTTTGTCTTTGCAACTTTAATTCGCCAAAGCAGTTTAATCCATCCTAGCGGGAACAGCCTGCCATTGAGATCGTGAATCGCTTCGTTGATATTTGGCAGTGCAACGATAAACGATACGGCGACGCCGTCTATCTCGCCGATCTGAATATAGTCGTCATCGACCAAAGACTTCAGGATCATGCCGATGTCTTGAAATTCTGCGGCGGTGAAGGGGATGAACTTCCAATTGTCCTGCCACGCATCGTTAAAGATGTCACGAAGCAACTCAATTTCCTCGTGGAAGCTCCTTTTGTTTAGCGATCGCAACGTGAATTGGCCGCTTCGCGCGCGTGTCGATCGTTCGACAATTTTAGTCATTGTTGGTGTCATTACGTAGTCAGGGTGCATTCGATAGGCGACCAGATCCTTGGCCTTGCGATAGCCGCACATCTCTAAATTTTTTGCGTAATACGGTTTACCGTGACCCATCATTACGCAAGGCGGTGTTTCGAATCCCTCAACAAGCAATCCGCATTCGTCGTTAATCGACAAATTATAGGGGCCCTCAATGCGCCGCATGCCCCGTTCAGATAGCCAGTTTTCTGCCACCTCGAGCAGTGCTTTAAAAACATCTGGGTCATCTATTGCTTCGAGTAAACCGAAAGAACCAGTGAAGTCGCCAATGTGCTCAATTCGCAATTGATCGATTTGCGCACAAATGCGGCCTACAGGGATCGGACCTTCATAAGCAATCCAGGCACACCACTGGGCGTGCTGAAAAAAAGGGTTATGGCGGCTGAAATGTAGCCGCCGTTCGAGTTTTAGCGGGGGAACCCAATTTGAATCGTGGCGGTAAATCGACCACGGGAGCGTAATGAAACGGCCCCAGTCGCGAAATCCGTTGACAGGAATGATACTCAACAAGTGTTTCTCTTAGCGCATCCAACAGCGTTGTTGTGTTTTTGCATACGAAAAGTTGTGTTTATGTCGCTTGTGTGACAAGAGATTCTCCACTAAAATCCGCGAGTTGAGCGAGTTCGTTAAGTGCCAAACAACGCCCTTGACGTAAAACTAACGCAATATTAACTCAAAGTTGCGATAATTCGTGGATAATGCGGCGCAGCACAACATCATTCAGAGTATGGCAATCGGCACTTTGAAACTTGTCGAACAAATACGTGTCTTGAGTGGGCAGCTAAATTTGGCGGGATTTCGATAGGCCATCCCGGTCAGCCAAAATTTAAAAACTTAAACGTGAGCAGCAAATTTATGCTGTTCAGATAAAAACAGGTTAATTATGGACTCGATTTCGTGCATCTGGTGCAAATTGGCCACCGCGCCAAACGCGGCTAGTGGCCGATCACCATCGAATCGGGGGGAGTTGAAGTAGTGAGCGTAAATCCGACGCCGACTAAACATAACCTAATACGACGATACGCGGACTTTTCGACCCTTTCCGAAGCGCTCGACTATGCGGCAAAAGGCGAAACGGGCTGTAACTTCTACTCGGGTACCGGCGAGCTGACGGCTGTATTGCCGTATCGCGCCTTGCGCGACGAAGCGCTCCATGTCGCATCCCGGTTGAATGGATTGGGCTTGAAGCGCGGCGACCGAGTTGCGCTAGTCGCGGAAACACACCCGAATTTCCAACGAGTCTTCTTTGGCTGCCAGTACGCGGGCCTCGTTCCTGTTCCGGTCCCGCCGCCACTCCAGCTGGGCGGCGGAAGCGAGTATGTCGGTCATTTGCGACGATTATTGTCGGATTCGCAAGCACGGGTTCTGATTGGGCCATCCGAATACGGGGCATTTCTAGCCGGCGCAGCTGAAGGCCTACATCTACAGTTCATTGGTTCAGCAGTGGCGTTCTCACATTTTCCGGTCACTCAGACCGCGGACCTACGGCCGCTTGAAGCCGACGAATTAGCGCACCTGCAATACACATCGGGTAGTACCCGATTCCCGCGCGGTGTGATGATTACGCAGCGCGCAGTGATGAGTAATTTGTCTTGTACGATCGAACATTTACAAATGACCTCGGAAGATCGCGCCGTCTCGTGGTTACCCTATTACCATGACATGGGGCTCGTTGGTCTCGTTCTCGCGCCGGTGGTCTCGCAAATGTCAGTTGATTATTTGGGTACGCGCGAATTCGCGATGCGCCCTCGCCAATGGCTCGTGCGAATGTCTGAAAGCAAGGCCACGATTTCATTCGGCCCTCCTTTCGGTTACGAGCTCTGCGCACGGCGCTTACGTAAAGACGATGCCGCGATGCTTGATCTAAGTGCGTGGCGAGTAGCCGGTGTGGGTGCGGAAACAATTCGTCCCGAACCGCTATTGAAATTTGCGGAAGAATTGGCGCCCAGTGGTTTCAATCCGCGGGCGTTTTTACCGTGTTATGGCCTCGCGGAATCGTCATTGGCCGTTAGTTTCGCCCCGCTAAATCAGGGACTGCGTGCCGAATGGGTCGATGGAAAGCATCTGAGCGAGTCGCAGCGCGCCGTTCCAATTGAACATAATCAGAAAGAAGCGCAAATCGCCCGAGGGAACCAGTTTGTTAATTGCGGCAAGCCGTTACCGGGCCACCAGGTTGTCATTCGCGATCAAGACGGCGCGGAACTCCCAGAGCGTTCGTGTGGCAGCGTTTTCGTGCAAGGCCCAAGTGTCATGTCAGGATACTTCGGTAATGGACTTGGTCACCCAGATGTCCTGTCAGACGATGGTTGGCTAGATACCGGAGACATTGGTTATCGTGCCGACGGCGACATAATGATCACAGGCCGCAAAAAAGATCTCATCATTATCAATGGTCGTAATGTCTGGCCTCAAGATGTGGAGTATCTGGCTGAACAACAATCCGAGGTTCGACCCGGAGATGCGTCTGCGTTTTCAGTACCGCACGCCGACGGACGCGAACAGGCGGTGGTGGTTGTGCAATGTCGAGAAGCCGATCTTGAAAAACGGCGTGACCTGATTGATCGGATAGACTGCGCGATTAGGGCGGATCTGGGCATCGACTGCATCATCGATCTAGTCCCGTTGCATACGCTGATTCGGACTTCTTCAGGCAAGTTATCGCGCTTTAGAACTCGCGAAGACTTCATGGAAAGGAGCAACTGGGATGCAACTGGAGCACGGGTTGCGGCTGGCTAACTAGATGCACTCGCATTCCTACCGAGGCGAACGTCCTTTCGTCTACGGCGAATTAAGTCCCGATAAGTAGAATTTGCCTAAAGGCCGATGCGCTCGAAACCCTATCGGTCTGGGTACTTCTTGTCTTCTTACCCGTATCGATTCAGTCAACGACGGATGCAGATAGCCTCAGACGGATCCTCTGAATGCAGCTCATTTCCCTTCGTCGAATGTTGAGCGAGCATAGCCACCCCTCGGTCGTCGCCTGCGAGCGAAGGTAGGCGGTTATCCCTCGCGTGGCGTCGTTGAAGCGAAAGGTTGCAGTCACTGGCGCAACCGGATTCATCGGCGCGGGGATTGTTCGCCAGTTAGTCCTAGACGGCTATACGGTCAGGATCCTTGTACGGCCGGAATCAATGAAAAAGGCCGCGTTTCCAGGGCGGGTCGAGATTATCCCGGGCGATCTGCAAAACCCTGCTAGCTTGAATGAATTTCTCACAGGCGCCGATACACTCGTGCACTGCGCCGGGGTGGTAAGAGGCGCGACCCAAGCGACATTCGAGAGAATTAATTCTGAGGCCGTAAGACAATTAGTAACAATCGCGTCTCAAAAGCAAGATTTGCATCGCTTTCTCCTGATTTCTTCGTTAGCGGCCTCACAGCCGCATCTATCCCCTTACGCGGCGAGTAAACGAGGGGGAGAGCTCGCAATGGATACGGCTCCGTCGCATTTAACCTGTCTCGCGCTCCGGCCGCCCGCCGTCTATGGACCAGGTGACAAGGAATTGTCGCCGTTGTTCAAGGCGATGGCGCGCGGGTTTGCGCCGCGCTGGGCGCCCGCCGAAAATCGGTTCTCGCTCATATTCGTGACCGATCTGGTATCAGCAGTGATCCGCTGGTTGGCTAGCCCCGTACCAGTATCTGGGATCTATGAACTGCATGACGGACACGACGGTGGATATTCAATGGATGAAATTAACGCCATCGCGGAGTCTGTGTTGAAGCGGCGGATCCGTCAGGTTCGAGTTCCTGCATACCTGCTCGATGGGATCGCCATGATGAACATGGCACTTGCTAGCGTTATCCCATTTCAACCGATGCTGACTCCATGGAAGCTGCGCGAGCTAAGGTATCCTCGTTGGGTATGTGATAATAGCGCCTTTGCCGGCGCCACTGCGTGGGAACCGGAGATAAGTTTCAGCGCCGGACTTTCTTTGGCGCTTGCCGGTGATGCGCAAAAGCATTTAGCACAATGAGGCATCGAGGAGGATCTTAATGCAGAAGTTCGAAGAGAAGCTCGCGGTGTTGTGCAATTTACTCCAGAGACACGCCAGCGTAAATGTTGTTGTCGGCGCACAAACGATGCTGGCCAGCGATTTGGGCATAGACTCCGCCCAGTTGATGGAAGTGCTACTGGAAGTGGAAGATGAATTCGACGTATCGATTCCTCTGAATGTGCTACCCAATGTCGTCACGGTAAACGATCTCATGGTTGAATTAGATAAATTGCTTGGAGCGTCTGCGTGAGCCTGTTTACGAAATTTGACGAACTCGATGGTCGGCGCCGGGCGCTACTCGAATCGGGCTCCAAACCGTTTAACGTCGTGGTTGAACGGATCATTTCCCCAACTGAAGCGATCGTTAACGGCCGGCAAACGATTATGGCCGGGACGAATAATTATTTAGGACTGACCTTCGATCCGGAATGTGTCGCTGCGGCGCGTGAAGCAGTAACTCGAGAAGGAACGGGGACGACGGGTTCGCGCATGGCGAATGGAACCTTTGCGAGTCATCTTGCTTTGGAAGACGACATCGCAAAATTTTTTGGTCGTCAGTTCGCGATTATTTTTTCAACCGGCTACCTGGCCAACCTTGGTATTTTATCCGCACTGACGGATCGCAACGACGTCATCGTTATCGACGGCGATTGTCACGCCAGTATCTACGATGGCTGCAAAATGGGTGGCGCCGAAGTGATTCGGTTCAGACATAACGATGCAGACGATCTCGCGAAGCGCATGCGTCGTCTTGGGGAAAGCGCGAGAGACGCCCTGATTGTGATTGAAGGTATCTATAGCATGTTGGGCGATCAGGCCCCGATGTCAGAGATTGCCGCGGTTAAGCGCGAGTATGGCGGCTACTTGCTAGTCGACGAAGCGCACTCCTTGGGTGTCTTGGGTGAACGCGGATTGGTTGAGATGGCCGATGAGCACGCCAGCGTTGATTTTATTACCGGAACGTTCAGTAAAAGTTTGGGCGCTACCGGTGGTTTTTGCGTAAGCGATCTGCCCCAGCTGGATCTGATCAGACTCTCAAGCCGGCCGTATGTGTTCACTGCCTCGATGTGTCCTTCCGTTATCGCTTCCACTCGAACCGCATTGAGAGTACTACAACAACGGCCGGAATTACGCGACGCTTTGTGGCGCAATGCGAATCGGCTTTATGCTCAGCTGAGCAGCTTAGGCTATGAATTAGGGCCGCATCCGAGTCCCGTAGTCGCAGCAGTGGTCAGCGATATAAATGAAGCATTAGCATTGTGGGATGGCCTGCTAGCGCGTGGCGTGTACGTCAATTTGGTATTTCCGCCAGCAACACCCAAAGGCTGTTACTTGCTTAGATGTAGCGTGAGCGCGGCGCACACGATTGAGCAAATCGACAAAATATGCGCGGCGTTCGCGGACGCGCAAAAAGATTTTCGTGCTTCAACCGCGGCATAATGGACGGGCTAGAGTGCACAAGGATACCTGCTACCTAACGGTCCTGCGTGCACACTGGAGTCGTCGCTGAGATGCTAACGGTCGAGCAAATTCGCGCGAAACTTGCAGATTCTTCGCACGCCCCAGCGGTGTTCGAGGCAAATTATCGACAGGCTGCAGTCGCTATGATCCTCGCTGAAGGTGATAAGGAACTCGACGTCTGCTTTATCCGGCGGGCGGAGCGCGCAGGCGATCCGTGGTCTGGTCAAGTTGCGTTTCCTGGCGGACGAGCAGACCCGATCGATCAAACAGCTAGCGCTGTTGCGGAACGCGAAACGCTCGAAGAAATCGGCTTGCCGCTGAATTCTATCCACTTAATCGGCGCACTACCCGTACGTCAAATAGAGCGGGAACATCTCAAGATCCTGTCGCCGTTTGTCTACTACGTCGGTGAGGGCGCCCAAAGTACCGCGCGAGTTTGCGAGCACCACGAAGTCGCCAGTGTTTTCTGGGTCCCGCTCAGCCATTTATTCGATCGAAGCGCGGCCACCGAATTGGAGTATCCAATGGGCGGATCTGCGACGAGTTTTCCTGGCATTCGCTACGGTGACCATGTCATTTGGGGTCTTACGCTGCGAATTTTAGAGAGCTTTGCGGAGATTGTGCAGCTCGACCTCGCTGCGCGTAATTAAACGCCCGGGCATTGTTGCCTGCGAGTCCGTCGGAGTCGCCCAGCTGCGCGGCATTACCTAGAACGTCGAGCGCAAACTGGGTTAGCTAAGCCGATATCGACTTAGCCAACCGTGTGATTTCTCGTGTTCAGGTAATGTCGATCGTGATCAACGCATATGCCGAAAGCACGTGCGGAGTTCTTGGACGAACGATTCAGGTTGCTCAAACGCCGCGAAGTGACCACCCTTGTCGAGCACGTTGTAGTGGACAAGGTTCTTATAGCGTTCTTCAATCCAGCGTTTCGAAGAACGAAAGATTTCATGCGGAAAGATACTTGCACCAGTAGGTAATGTAATTTCGACTTGTTGTTGCGTTAGGATGCTTAAGCTTTCCCAATACAATCGCGCCGACGACGCACCAGCACCTGGTAGCCAGTAAAGCATGACATTGTCGAGCAATTCGTCGCGCGTGAGGACGTTTTCAGGGTGGCCGTCGCTATCGGTCCAATCCCAGAATTTTTCAATTATCCATGCCGCCTGAGCGACTGGGGAATCGACCAATCCATAGCCGATCGTTTGGGGACGCGTACTTTGTTGTTTGGAATAGCCGGAACCCGAGTCCCAGTAATATTGCCCGCCGGCGAGACAAGCTTTTTCGAATTCTGTTAGGTTTTGCAACATGGCATCGCTCGGACTAACAATCGGCATATTGATATGAATTCCAGCGCAATGTTTCGTTTCTGAGATGCCGATGCACGATGTCACTACCGCGCCCCAATCTCCACCTTGTGCGACATAGCGGTCGTAACCAAGACGCGCCATCAGTTGCCCCCAAGCTCTGCCAATTCGCTCGACGCCCCAACCAGGCTTGCTTGGTTTCCCAGAAAATCCAAAACCTGGCAACGTCGGACAAACGACGTGGAACGCATCGGCCGGATCACCACCATGGGCGCTTGGGTCACTTAACGGGCCGATCACTTTCGCGAATTCAAGAATCGACCCTGGCCAACCATGCGTGAGCACAAGGGGCTGCGCATGGGCGTGCGGCGAACGAATGTGCAAGAAGTGGAAATCGAGGCCGTCGATTTCGGTCGTAAATTGTGGGAGGTTATTGAGCCAGCGTTCGCAGCGGCGCCAATCGTATTTTTCAAGCCAATATTCAGCTATATCTTGGACATAACTGAGCGGGATCCCTTGGCTCCAATCGTCAGTTGTCGCGCGCTCTGGCCAGCGAGTCATCTTGAGACGCAGGCGTAAGTCGTCCAGTTGTGATTCGGCAATTTCGATACGGAACGGCTTAATATCGCTCATCGATGGGTCCTCTTTGCAGCATTGTTTGCAGTGATTATAGGTGACTAATCCGGGGCGGCACGTTATTTTGCGTGTTGCGCGCGCGGCATGCGGAGTTGTCTACTACGGATAGTGTCGGTAAGAGCGGCCTATTGTCGCCGTCCACTAATAAACTCGGCATCGGGTTCACCTCAGCGCGTTCATTTGTATAACAAAGAATGAAACAGATCTATCAATTGGTGTTAGTTCGCCACGGACAAAGCTTGTGGAATACACAGCACCGCTTAACTGGCTGGGCGAATGTGGGTCTGACGAAACACGGCGAGCAGCAATCAGCTGCGGCCGGGCAGTTGTTGGCAAAGTGCGGCTTCGAATTCGACGACGCGTTCACGTCGCAGCTGCGCCGCGCGAGCGATTCTTTAGCCATTGTTCTCGCGAATATGGATCGCTCGGGCGTATCAGTCCAACAGCATTGGCGCCTGAATGAACGTCACTACGGCGCCCTAGAGGGATTAGGGCCGCTGTCAGGGGTGTTTAAATTTGGCTTGCTACGCTTCGTTCAGTGTCAGCGACGATTCGACGTCGTGCCACCACTTCTCGATTTATCTGATCCGCGCTATCCAGGAAATCAACAGCGCTTCGCGGAGATCCCGACTGCAGCGCTGCCGCGTGCCGAAAGCATGCATCAAGCCTGGCAGAGAGTGCTGCCGGTTTGGGATGATGAGATGGCGCCAGCCATCCGTTCGGGTCGTCGATTATTAGTTGTCGCGCATAAGAATATTTTGCGCGCCCTGATTAAGCAGATCACCGGCGTCGACGGCTCGGCCGTAGAACGCATGTCGATTAAGACTGGTCGGCCGCTGGTCTACGAACTGAACAAGGAGCTCCGTGCGCAAGCTCATTATTTTTTAGATGAGCCTCTAGGGTGACGTCGCTTATGAACGTAATGAACATTCGGCGTTCAATCGACCTGATCACTACGCTTTAGCGTTACCGAACAGCCGGCGAACGTTCTCTAGGTCTTGCAGAAAATCAACTTCCCCCCAAATTAATCCGGCGATCGACTCAGTTTGTACGAGATCGTGCTCCGCTAAGATCCCAATTGCCTTTAGGTACCACCAACTCAAGCTATTTGGCGTACGCATGATCTGGTCTAAAGTCGTAACGAATCGGCCAGGACCGATTCCTTGGAACCGCATCATGCCAATGGATTCGCCGTTTACATTTTCGGGCGATAGCGTTTTACCCACTTCCAAAAGCTTTGAACCGTCTAAGCGAACTTTCATATCGTCAGAATCGTAGCTGGTCTTTTGATCGATCGCTAAGGTGATGGGGGCCGATGGCGCGCGCATTAATTTTTCGCACACGGCAGATTCGAAAACAGTATCGCCGTTCAGTAACAGGAAATCGGTTTGCATGTGATCACGCGCCATCCAGCAACTCGCGAGATTGTCCGCGACGTTGAAAAACGGATTGAATACGGTTTGCGGCGTGGCGAGGTGCGCAGGTAGGTCGCGTAATGCTTCCTCCACGGTACCGGCTGCGAAACCCGTGACGATCGAGATGTCTGAAATTCCACACTCATTAAGCCGATCGATTTGGTGCTCAAGGATCGTGACGTCGCCAAGCGAGAGCAGGCATTTAGGACGAGTCTCAGTTAACGGAAGCAGGCGTCCGCCTTGCCCAGCACTTAGGATAATCGCTTTCATAGATCTGGAAATTCACACCTCAATTGGGTTTGCGATGGTCTCTGTTCTCGGCCTGTGCTGCAACCGCCGAGTCCTATTTTTATTCTTCGATTAACCATGAGACGATCGGTTCGCCGCGCAGACGTAACCATCCTGCCTGCGCCAGGCGCACAGCATGAAATAGCAACGAAATAAGCGTCCACGCAGCAACTGCGATGAACCCGATATCGGGGCTCCCCAAGAGCGTCGCGATCGTCAATATGGCGAGATTGGGATTGCGTCGCGCCGTGATCGTGCGGAAAAAGAAATCGAGCGGTTGCCAAATGTGTGTCTCAATTTTGAACGCGAGGACAAACACGCCTTCCAACAGGCGGCCGGCCAAATACCCCGCCAGAATAATCCATAAAGCCGGCAGCAATAACTTCTCGACGCCCGCGGTCGCGAACGGTAGTACGCCGACATACCAGGCCCACCACCAAAAAGGCGGATGAATGAGATCGATGCCGTGGTCGTAAATGTTACCCCATGCTGACGACGTCATGGTCACGCGCGCGAGCTTGCCATCGACTGTATCGAGGAACGTCATGCCCCAGGCAATCGGCAAGGCGAGAAGGAAATAGGCTTGGGCGAACATCCAGGTTGCCACGAGGACTAGTACCAGGCTTGCGCTTGTGATCGCATTGGGGCTGATGCCGTGGGCGGCAGCCCACCGCGTCGCTACACGCGCTGGGCGCGGCCAGCACCATTTCGTAACGAAATCGGTCGCGCCTTTATAAGCCGCACCAAACGTTTTTTGTTCTAGCTCATCAATTGACGTTGTTGAGTACGGTAGCGCGAAAGGCGTGGCGCGCTTACGCAAAACATTATCGTAGCGAGTGCCTAGTTCGATAGGTCCGAGAACTTCGAGGTCGGCAATGACGTCTTGCTGGGGGCTGAAGTCGGATTGCTGTAGTAATTTGACAGCCTGATCTTGAAACGTAGCAGGCGCGTGGATAGCGACGACGACTTTGTGTTCAGGATCCGTCAAGAGTGTATTGGCGCGCTTGCAGATGGCCGCGACTAAATCGCCGCTCAGCAAGTAGTCGGCCCGTACAGCGATAATCGTTTCGTGCGCAATGCGATCTCGATCGCTTGGCGCTCGGATACCGTGCCGCGCGAAAGCCCGTTCGTGACGTTCACTTGCGCTTAGACTCCACAGTTGGACATTACATTCGCCAACAACAATAAGTTCTGGCAGCGCCGTATTTGACGCTAGTAAATCGTCGGTTTTGCTCACGGACCCTCTCGAAATTTTTTTAGCAGCCCCGATCGGTAGTCGCGAATGGGACTGAACAACGCTTCTCCGTCGAGCGCGAATTGATGCGATACTTGTCATCAACTACTAATGCCAGTGGCACGCGGATCGGCCGAGTTGATTATAGACGGATACATTACCCGAGAAGTACTTAAACCCCTGTTGCTTATCGTAACGGTTTTGATTCTGATCTTCGTTGGCTACAGCTCAGGCCGATATCTTTCGTACGCAGCCGATGGCTTGCTCCAAATCGACACCTTGGCGTCGTTCATACTGATAAAGATGGTGATAGCGCTCGAAGTCCTGCTACCAATCGCGCTATACCTATCGATCGTACTCGGTTTGGGGAAACTGGAAAGCGGCGCTGAGATCACCGCGATTCGTGCAAGTGGCATTGGTAAAGGCCGCGTCATGCGGGCCGTGATCGGTATTTCCATTTTGCTCGCTATCATCGTCGCCGGCTTTTCGATGTACGGCCGCCCGATCGCCTACGAGAAAAGTTATTGGATAAAGGCGAAGGCCGAGGCCGAAATTGAAATAGATAAGTTACAAAGTGGTAATTTTTACGACAGCGAAGCGCGTGAGCGAACAATTTTTGTCGAACAAGTGGATAAGAAAAGTGGCCAATTAGAGCGCATATTTATTCGTGGGGAGCGCGGAGGATTTATTCACGTCATCTACGCAGGATCGGGTATTCAGGAGTTCGACGTTGCGACGGGTCGAAGAGTGCTGACGTTAATGAATGTTCGCGTTTATGTGATCGGCCCGCACGGCGCTACGGATCGGGGCCTCGGCAAGTTCAAGATCTTAAAACTCAGGCTCGACGATGTCGCCCCCTTGTCGGTTGGATACAAACGCAAGGCGGCGCCGACCGCAACACTAGCAAGCTCAAACTCGCGTTTGGACATCGCGGAGTTTCAGTGGCGACTGTCGACCCCTATCTCAACCATATTACTCGGTATTTTGGCAGTATTGTTAAGCCGCAGCGCACCGCGGAGCAGCCGTTATACGAAGACCATCGGAGCAATGTTGATTTACATTGTTTATTTCAATTTAAGCGCGGTCGCGAAAACCTGGGTTGAGACAGGTGTGGTTGGAAAATTTCCAGGCATTTGGTGGGTACAATTTTGCTTATTAATGATAATCGTCGCGCTAATACTGAGCACTAAACTAGCGTTTAAGCGAGCAGCAGAGCACGCCTACTTACCGCCTCTTTCGTCGGTCGGATAGGTACCATGAAGACCTTCGATCGATATATTCGCGGTTACCTCATTCAAGGGTTTACTCTCGTTTTGGTAGTGTTGGTTTCAATCTTTAGCTTTCTCGATTTTGCGGAGGAATTGGACGACATCGCGATCGGTAATTACAACGCAATCGACGCAATGGTGTTCGTGCTATTAACCGTCCCGGAGCGCGCGCTGTGGTTGGTACCAGTCAGTGCCCTCATGGGTAGCTTGCTCGCTCTCAGTTTACTCGACCATCATAACGAACTAACCGTGATGCGTGGCGCCGGCGTTTCGTCACGACGAATAATGTGGTCGGTGGTAAAGGCTGGTATGGGTTTAATCGTCGTCGTGATTATATTTGCTCAATTTATCAGTCCTGTTTTGGGTGAGCGCGCGTGGCGCGATCGGGCGCTCGCGATCGCTGGCGACGTCGTCTTACGTAACGAGAGCGGCACGAATTTTTGGTTCCGCGACGGGCGTCGATTTATTAGCATTCGCGATATGCTCTATGGTCGCGTACCAACCGAGATTGAAATTTACGAGTTCAACGAACAAGGGGAACTTGCTGTTTTCACCGAGGCCGACGAGGCGCGAGCTGGAAAAGATGGAACCTGGCGATTGCAAGATGTTGTACGTAAGCGTTATCGCGATTTTGATGTCGAACTGGAAACATGGCCGACCTTGGAGTGGGAGGCGTTCCTTAGTCCGGTCCAGGGCGCGGTTATCCAACTCGATGCGGAGAGCCTGGCGCCATCAGATTTGTATAGTTACGCGCGGGATCTACGGGCTCGTGGACAGAGCGCCGAGCGCTATGAGCTTGCGTTGTGGCGCAAATTGAATATACCTGTTGCGACGCTCGCCATGGTGCTCATTGCGCTCCCGTTCGTGTTTGGTTCGCGTGAACGCAGTGGCATTGGGCAGCGGGTTTTATTCGGAGCGGGTGTGGGCGTCGTATTTTATCTCGTCGACCAAGTTCTCGCACAACTTGGCCTTTTGGCGCATATGAATCCAGCAATCACGACGTCGGCTCCCGCTGTCAGTTTGCTAGTCGTTGCTCTTTTTTTGATACGCAGAGTTAATTAGAAGCAAAAATCGGCACATGAATTAAAGATGCTACCGGTAAAATCCCAGTACACTGTCGTCGTCATGGCAGGGAGTCGCGGCAGCGCTGATCCGGTTGCCAAAGCGTCCCACAAATCGCACAAATGCCTGGTTGAGGTCGCCGGCCAACCCATGCTGTTGAGGGTGCTCGAGACGCTTGAATCGAGTCCCCACGTTCGAAAAATCGTATTGTGTATTGAACAGTCCTTTAGTCGAATTGATTGGTTAGATAAGCGTATTGCGAGCGGCGAGTTAATGCGTTTAGATGCCGATCGTTCACCGGCCACCAGTGCATTGCGAGCTTGCGAAAAATTTGCTGGTGCTTTCCCGTTGCTCATAGTCACCGCGGATCATCCGTTGCTCGATACCGAGATGCTGAGTCATTTCTGCGTCAACGCGGCCAGTGGTGGGGACGTTGTGGTTGGTGTGGCTCGTGCAGAATTGGTTTTGAGTACTTATCGACAATCGAACAGAACATTATTGAGATTCGCCGACGGGGCGCGCTGCGGGTGCAATTTGTTCGCACTGAATAATTTGCAAGCGTGTGCCGCGATCAACTTTTGGACTACGCTGGAGGCTGAACGAAAACATCCGTGGCGATTGATAAGGATGCTCGGCATTGGCGCGCTGTTGCGCTACTTAACGGGTCGACTCAGCCTATCTGACGCGCTCCAGACGTTGTCAAAAAAGTTAGCTATCAATGCACAATTCGTCGAAATGCCGTTTGCCGAAGCGGCAATCGATGTCGACAATTTGTCCGATCTGGCGTTGGTGGAATCTATTTTACGGAACCGCCTGTCGAAGTAAGGGCCTAAATTGTTAATCCACCCATCGATTCCGACGTTGTGTTTGACCGTCTGAATTGATTAATCGACAATAGCCCGAGTCAAAGCTGGTAGCCCACCGACGATTCGCGCGCAAGCGAGCCGTATCCCCACTTTACTCGCCGAACAATCGTTTAGGGAATTTATGTAGTGTCTGACGACCGAATTTTTGGTGCTGAGTTGATGCCGGATTTTACTTATCTGGAAGGTCACCCCGTGCATTTTTATCGTGGCCGAGAAATCTTGAAAGCGCACCCAGAGATCAAACAGCTGATGGGCAAAAATCCATGGACCGCACTATGGGTAACCGCGATCGTCGCGACACAATGGGTCGTTGCGAGCCAGATTGGCACCGTCAGTTGGTATTGGTTGATATTTGCAGCTTATTTTTTCGGTGCGTTTTTGAACCACGCGTTATATGTGGCGAGTCACGAGTGCACGCATAATCTCGTGTTTAAGTCGCCGCGAGCGAATAAGATTTTTGGTATTTGTACCGACCTCGCGTTAGTTGTGCCGAGCGCGAGTGCATTTCGTAAATATCACATCATGCACCACAAATATTTGAGTCAGTATCTGCGTGATCCCGATATCGTGCGCCACACAGAGGCCCGACTGATTGGTAACTCGGCGCTACGTAAAGCTGTATGGTTATTTTTCTTTTCGATCTCGCAAGCGCTGAGGCCGACGCAGATCACCGAAACGACGTTTTGGAACGGTTGGATAGTGTCGAACTTGGTAGTCATCGTGGCCGTCGACCTTGGCCTCCTTTATTTTTTGGGACCAAGCGCATTGCTCTATCTCACGTTATCGACTTTGTTCGCGCTTGGGCTGCATCCCTTAGGAGGCCGCTGGATACAGGAACACTATGTAACGAAGCCTGGACAAGAAACTTATTCCTACTATGGTCCATTAAACAAGACTTGTTTCAATATGGGTTATCACAACGAGCACCACGATTTCGCAACCGTACCGTGGAATAACTTACCAAAGGTGAAAGAAATCGCGCCGGAATTCTATGACAATTTAGCTTCTTATAAATCCTGGACTGCGGTTATTTGGCGCTACATTTTCGACCCAACGATGTCCTCTTACAGCCGGATCGTGAGGCCCGTAGTTGGGGCAGAGGAATGAGTTTGCTGCACTCAGGCGGACCCGTTCGCATGTGCATTATCCGAATCTGCTGAAAACCTCACCCCGTTGATGAAGAAGATCGGTGTTCTGAGTAATCCCCTAAGCCGAAGCAATCTAAAGCATCTGCGCGCAATCGAAGAATACATTCACACACAAGAAAGCATCTGCCACAGACGGTTGGATGTATTTACGGATTTACGCAGCATTCTCGCAGAGTTTTCGGCGAGAAAAATTGAGATCCTCGTTATCAATGGTGGCGACGGAACCGTCAGTGCGGTATTGACTGAAATATACGAACACGAAATATTCGAACCCTTGCCAATCATTGCTATCCTGCCTGGCGGGACCTCGAATACGATCGCTGGCGACGTTGGCCTAAAAGGGGATCGCGTGGCAGCGTTGCAGCGCTTGGTCGACACACTAGCGGCTGCTAGGGTCGAAGAGCATATTCAAATCAGGCCGCTACTGCGCGTTCAATACGACCTCGCGCGGCCAGCTGTCGTGGGTATGTTTTTTGGCACCGCGGCAATATGCGACGCGATCAGTCTGCGGCGCAGGATTTTTCCACAAAAATGGATCCCAGACGCACTCGCGGGGGCGTTGACATTAGTCGCCGTACTAGCAAACGTGATCGCAGGCCGAATCGAGAAGGTGTTACCGGGTCGGCGTATCGAAATTATCGCGGATGGTGAAACCGGCGGCGCCGGAACGTTCAGTTTACTGATAATAACGACATTGCGGCGGATATTTCTTGGCAGCAAGCCGTTTTGGGGCACAAGTAACGGGCGGCTGCGGATGACGCGTATTGAGTCGCCAGCCCCGGGCTTGGTTCGTCACGCCTTCCGTTTGCTCTATGGTCGCGACAAGCAGAATTTGCGGAGTGATTTCTATCAAAGTGCCAACGCTGATCGAATTGAGTTAAGAATGCATTGCCCATTTAATATTGACGGCGAATTCTTTCAGCCCACGGCTGATTGTTCAGTCGTATTGACCAGCTCACTTAACGCGCGGTTCCTACAATGCTAATCGAGAAACGGTATCGACTTAAACTGAATCAGAGCACGGCGCGACGACAAACGGATAGGGCCTAATGGAGCAAGTTGTCGAAACGAATACAAGCCGCGCGCCGCAAGCCCCGCCATTGCCAGGGACGCCGGTCGATTTTTGTCTGCGTTATGCGCGTGCTTATTGGATGCCGTTCGCCGTGATGGTAATTTTCGAAGCGGGCCAGGCAAGCTGTTCAATCCTATTGCCTTATGCAATTAAACAGATCATGGACACAGTCGACCGGGCGGGCCGGATCGGCCAGGACGTTTGGTCAAGCGTGGACAGCCCACTGTGGTTGTTCGGTTTATTGAATCTTGGGATCGTCATTTTTTCGCGTTCAAGTGGTGCTATTTTGGTGATCCTCGGTCCCGCGCTACGGCGTCGTATTCGACGCGAACTATTTGCTTACCTACAGCATCATTCCCAGCGGTACTTTCTGAGTAATTTCGCGGGTTCGCTTGCGACTCGCATTGCTGAAGTGTCGCTGAGCGTGGCGCAGATAATGTGGACCGTGTTATTCGATTTCTGGCCGCTGATAATTTCCTTCAGTGTGTCCCTCGTTTTATTGTTTGGTGTAAACGTTAATCTCGGTGCGGCGCTTGGCGCATGGATAGCGATTTACGTCGTGGTTTCATACGTTCTGGCGCAACGTTGCCGGCACTATGCGCGAAATTACGCGGCTGCACGCAGTCTAGTCAGCGGAAAAATTGTCGATTCGGTAACAAATATCATGAACGCCAAGCTGTTCGCGCGGCGAGATTTCGAACGCACCTATTTAGACGGCTACCTCAACATGGAGGTAAAACGAGCGCGCGAAACGTTTTGGTACATGGAACGCATTAGATGGTTTCAGTTTCTCTCAGCGATGGTTCTCATGATCGGAATCATCGGCTTCGCGTTAAAAATTTGGAGTGAGGGCCGAATGAGCGTCGGCGAGTTCGCTATGGCAGCGAGTCTCTCGCTACTCCTCATTGAGCAAGCTCGGGGTTTGAGTCGCCGATTTCTCGAATTCTTCGAGTACGTCGGAAATGTTCATGACGGTGTCGGAATGATTGTGCGACCGCACGACGTTATAGATGACGACGGCGCTACTGCCTTAGAAGTCAGAGCAGGCGAGATCGAATTTAAGCACGTAGATTTCAGTTACGTCCAGGGCAAGCCTGTGTTTAAGGACTTGAATATTCTGATCCGGTCGCGGGAAAAAATCGGCTTGGTCGGATTTTCAGGTAGTGGGAAGAGCACCATTCTGAATCTCATCTTGCGTCTATTTGAACCGCAAGCTGGCAGCGTCCTAATAGACGGACACGATGTTCAGACCGTCTCCCAAGAAAGCTTGCGCAGCGCCATCGCGATGATCCCGCAAGACCCCATGTTATTTCATCGGACGTTAATGGAGAACATACGATACGGACGCCTCGATGCAACGGATGATGAGGTAATTGACGCGGCGCAGAAGGCTCACGCCCACGAATTTATTCTCGATGCTGAGCACGGCTACGATTCGCTGGTTGGTGAAAGAGGTGTAAAGCTTTCCGGCGGGCAGCGCCAGCGCATCGCATTAGCACGAGCAGTACTTAAAGAAGCATCGATATTACTGTTGGATGAAGCGACTAGTTCCTTAGATTCCGTCACGGAAAAGCATATTCAAGATAGCCTTGCTTATTTGATGGAAAATAAAACCGTACTTGTCATCGCCCATCGTCTATCGACCTTAGCCAACCTGGATCGCATCCTTGTTTTTCATGACGGCACGATCGTCGAAGACGGCAATCATGCCGAACTGCTTGAGCTTCGCGGTCACTATGCAAAACTCTGGTCAATGCAAGCCGGTGGCTTCTTACCCGACGTTGAAGAAGCGAGTTCTGATTTTGATATTTTGGAACACGAGGAGGCGCACCAATGAATCGACCATCGAATAAAATAGAATGCCCAAACTGTGGATACGCTATCGATGTTAATGAAATTTTATACCACCAAGTCGACGAGCAGCTGAAGAAGAAGTACCACGACGAGTTAGCTCAAGAGCGCAGCAAATATCAACATCGTGTTGGAGAGCTCAACGCTGAGCGGGAACAACTCAACCAGGAAAAGGCCGCGATTGATGAAAAAATTAGCGCGGCAATCAAAGATCGAATGCTTGCCGAAACGCAACGACTGCGAACGGCTATGCGAACCGAACTGGAATCCGCTCACTCGGAGGAAAAAAAGTTACTTCAGCAAGAATTAGATCAAAAAGGGCAGCAGCTTCGTGAGTTCAATAAAACTCGAGCGGAAAATGAAAAATTGAAGCGCGAGAAAGACGAATTAAAAGATCATCTTGAGGCCGAATCCGAGCGAAAGCTGAACGAGATGCTCATCGCCGAACGCAGCAAGATCCGCAAAACCGAGGAAGATCGAGCCCAGATGCGATTGGCTGAGCGTGAGAAAGTAATCGAGCAGCTCAATGACCAACTCAAGGACGCCCAACGCAAGGCTGAGCAAGGTTCCATGCAACTTCAAGGCGAAGTGCAGGAATTGGCCGTCGAACAATGGCTAAGTCAAACGTTTCCGCTTGATACAATTGAGGAAGTGAAAAAGGGCGCGCGCGGCGCTGATTGTTTGCAGATAGTGAACAGCCGGTCACAACACAATTGCGGGACGATCTACTATGAGAGTAAGCGCACGAAGGGATTTCAACCTGGTTGGATCGAGAAATTCAAGCACGATATCAGGGAGCGAAATGCCGACATTGGGGTACTCGTAACAGAGTCCATGCCGAGTGATATGGAGCGCCTAGGGATCAAAGATGGTATATGGATATGTACGTTTGACGACTTTAAGAGCCTAAGTTTAGTGCTACGCGAGTCGGTGATTCGATTGAGCGACGCGATATCGGCGCAGGACAACAAGGGCGATAAGATGGGTATGCTATACGACTTTTTGACAGGCAATGAATTTCGCCTGCAGGTTGAGGCGATCGTGGAAGGTTTTACCCAGATGCAAACCGACCTGGAATCTGAAAAGCGTTCGATGGCGGGTGTTTGGAAAAAACGTGAAAAGCAACTCCAGAAAGTACTTCTTAATACGACCCAAATGTACGGTTCAGTCAAAGGGATCGCGGGCAGCGCGATTCAGCGTGTGGAATTGCTAGAGCTCCCAGATGACATTGACGATTTGTAAGCCGGAACGCTGTATCTCACGACCCGTTATCAATTTTTGGTCGGCTAGGAAAACCAAGGAAATCACATGGCGAAATCCCTGCAACAACAAC